>JANNGJ010000476.1:0-2146 GCA_031403815.1 Burkholderiales bacterium
CTCTGGGAGGCGCAGTGCGCGGGCTGCCACGGGGTGTTTGGCGAGAGCAACGAGGTCTTCTCGCCCATGGTCGGTGGCACGACGAAGAGAGACATCGAAACCGGTCGAGTCGCCCGCCTGACCGACCCGGGCTTTCCGGGCCGCACGACACTGATGAAGCTGTCACAACTGTCGACGTTGTGGGACTACATCAACCGCGCGATGCCCTGGACTGCGCCCAAGAGCCTGAGCGTGGACGAGGTCTATGCCGTCACCGCCTATTTGCTGCATCTGGGCGACGTCCTGCCAGCCAACTTCGAGCTGTCGCAGCGCAACATGGCTGAAGTCCAGGCGCGCTTGCCCAACCGCAACGGTCAGACGACGGATCATGCGAAGTGGCCGGGCCCCGAGTTCGGCGCGCGGCGCAAGCCGGACGTGCAGGGCAGCGTGTGCATGCTCAACTGTTCGGTCGAGCCCAGCCTTGCCTCCTACTTGCCGGATCACGCTCGCAATGCGCATGGCAACCTGGCCGCGCAGCAGCGAGGGATCGGCGCACAGCGTGGCGCACCCACAGAAGCGCCGGCTGTCCCGCCGAGCCCTCAAGCACTGGCCGCCGCCCAGGCCACCCCGGTGCGCGATCTGCTGCAAAAGAACGTGTGCCTGGCCTGCCACCAGATCGACGCCAAAATGGTCGGCCCCAGCCTGAAGGCCGTGGCCGAGCGGCATGCGGCGCGGCCCGATGCGCGCGCCTACCTGGCCGCGCGCATCAAGGGCGGCAGCGTCGGACAGTGGGGCACGATCCCGATGCCGGCCCAGGCGCTGTCAGAGGCCGATGCACTGGCGATTGCCGAGTGGCTGGTCGCGGGGGCAAAACCCTAGGCCAGCGAGAGTGTGTTTGACGGAACATAGTGCGGGCTTCCCGCGATGGAGACTGATGAAATGAACCCACAACGACGAAGCGCTCTGCGCCACAGTGCCGGCGTGGCCGGCTTGCTGCTCAGCCTGGGCTTGCTGCCGGGCGCGGCCCGGGCCCAGGCGGCGGGCTTCAACCGCGCCGCGTTCGATGCCAAGACCCTCGCGGAGGTCTTGAAGGCGCTCGGCGCCGGCGCGCCGGCGGAGAGCAAGGACATCAACCTGCAGGCCCCCGACATCGCCGAGAACGGCGCGGTGGTCCCGCTGGGCGCTAGCACCAGCCTGGTGGGCGTCAAACGCATGCTGTTTCTGGTGGAGAAGAACCCCTCGGCCCTGGCCGCGGCCTTCGATATCAGCGAGGGCATCGATGCGAACGTCTCCACCCGCGTGAAGATGGGCCAGACCTCGAATGTCTATGCCGTGGCCTTCACGGCCGACAACCGGGTGCTGTTCGCGCAGAAGGAAGTCAAGGTCACGCTCGGCGGCTGCGGCGGCTGACACACAAGGAGAACAGTCATGGCAGATCCAATGCGAGTTCGCGCCCAGGTCAAGGGCACAGGCGCCGAGGTGCGGGTGTTGATGGCCCACGAGATGGAAACCGGCCAGCGCCGGGACGCCACCGGCAAGATCATCCCGGCCTGGCACATCACCGAGGTCACGGCACAGCACAACGGCAAGCCCGTGCTGACCGCCCACTGGGGCCCCGCGGTGTCGAAGAACCCCTTCATGTTCTTCGCGCTCAAGAGCGCCAAGGCGGGCGACAAAGTGGTTGTCAGCTGGAAGGACAACCGCGGCGAGACGCGGACCGACGAGGCCGTGGTGGCTTGAGCTGCGCCACACACCGCTCAACAACGACCTGAGGAGACACCGATGCGAGGATTGATCGTGGCTGCGATCGCGCTGGCGTGCGTGCAACTGGCACACGCCCAGCCGACTGCTGCCGAAGGCATCGCCCGCTACCGCGAGATGCTGGCCGACGGCAACCCCGCCGATCTGTTCGAAGCCAAGGGCGAGGGCCTGTGGAAACAGAAGCGCGGGCCGAAGGTCGCGTCGCTCGAGCGCTGCGACCTCGGCAACGGCCCGGGGGTGGTCAAGGGTGCGTTCGTCGAGTTGCCGCGCTGGTTTGCCGACACCCAGCGCGTGCAGGACCTGGAGTCTCGTCTGCTGACCTGCATGGGGCCGGCCGGCGTCTCCACCTGCCACTGCACCGGTTAGCGCGCGCCGCTGCCCGGGCTTTGCCAGCGCCGCCCGGGGG
>JANNGJ010000477.1:0-4868 GCA_031403815.1 Burkholderiales bacterium
CCACGCCCTTCTCGACACACAAGGTGGCCAGGCTGGTCAGCGTGCGCTCGAAGTAGCCCGCGGCCATGTAATGACGCGGCTCCATGCGCTCGATGGCGTGGCGGTACTCGTCCATGTTGAACAGGCCGTGGCGCACCGCCAGCGCATAGAGCGCGCCAACGCGTTGCTCCCAGGCCGCATGGAAGGCCGCTGCGCCCGGAGCGTGGCGCACCCGGCCAAAGCCCTGCTTGCCACCCAAGTCGTGTATGCCGTCCATGCCTGCGCTCCTTGCTCTGGCGCCGCTACAAGCGCGCGGCGCCGATCATCGCGTCCTGGGTCACCAGCGCGGCCAGTTTGTCCGGCGCCCAGCCCTGGGTCTCGGCCGGCTGCATCGGCAGCACCATGTAGCGCGTGTCGGCCGTCGTGTCCCAGACCCGCAGCTCCATCTCGGGTGGCAGTTCGAGGCCCATTTCCCGGAGCACGCTGCGCGATTCGCGCACGACGCGGGCGCGGTACTCGAGGTCCTTGTACCAATCCGGCGGCGCACCGATGACGGTTTAGGCCGTGCAGGAACACAGGGTGCAGCAAATCAGGTTGTGCACCTTCGGGGTGTTCTCCAGCACCACCAGGTGGCGGTGGTGGCGTGGCATCTCGATGCCCATTTCAGCCATCGCGGTCAGGCCATTGGCGAGCAGGCGTTGGCGGAAGGCCGGGTCGGTCCAGGCCAGCGCCACGACCCTGGCACCGTGCCGCTGCGGCCAAGGGTCCGTTGCCAGCTCAGTGGGTGGCTCGACGGTCTCGGCCAGCTTCACGCCGCGCTCGGCGAGGGCCGTTTCAATCGCCTGCAGGCGAAGCTCGATGCTGGCCAGGGCAGCAAGTGGTGGGGTTGTCACAGACATGGCGGGCACCTCGGGCACACGGAGCGGCGCCAGTATAGGAGTGCCAGAATCAGCTCACCGTGCTGCCGCTTGCCTGAGCCATGACCCCGCCCCGCACCGTGAGGCTGCGTCCCGCCCGCGTGGACGAAGCCGGTGCGATGGCCGAGATGTCGCGTCAGCTGATCGAGACCGGCCTGGGCTGGCGTTACACGCCGCAGCGCATGGCCGCCTTGATTCGCCATGCAGACACCATCGCCCTCATGGCCCACGAAGCCGGCGCGCCGAACGGCTTGGCCGTGATGCAGTTCGGTGACGAGAGGGCGCACCTGGTGCTGCTTTGCGTGCAGCCGGCGCTGCGTCGCCGCGGCATCGGGCGCAGCCTGATGGACTGGTTGCTGCAGTCGGCGCGGGTGGCCGGCATCGAGGCCGTCGACCTCGAGCTGCGCGCCGACAACGCCGCGGCCCTGGCCTTCTACCGCCGGCTCGGGTTTGCCGAAACGATGCAAGTGCCGGCCTACTACGATGGCAAGCTTGCAGCGCAGCGCATGACGCTGGCGTTGCGCCCGCCTGGCGCCTGCGACAGCAGCTAACCCGGGCCGCCCACGCGGGTTGGCCCTGCTTGGCTACACTGCGCGCCCTTCTCGCCCGGCTTGGCCCCGTGTACTGCGCCATCGATTTCGGCACCTCCAACTCCGGCATCGCCCTGCCCCTGGCCAACGCGCCAAGTGGTGCCGTGCGCCTGCTCGAAATCGAACCTGGCCACCCCACCATGCCCACCGCGGTGTTCTACGCCGTCGAAGGCCTGGCCGCGCACGAGGCGCCGCGGCGCCTGTATGGCCGCGCCGCGCTGGCCGCCTATGTGGAGGGTACCGAGGGCCGCCTGATGCGTTCGATGAAAAGCATCCTGGGCTCGTCGCTCGTCGATCAGCGCACCGATCTAGGCGCTGGCCACTCGGTGACGTACCAGGAGGTGCTGGCCGGCTACCTGCGTCAGTTGAAGCAGCGGGCCGAAGCCCATCTTGGCGCATCGATCGAGCAGGCCGTGCTCGGCCGGCCGGTGTTCTTCGTCGACGACGATCCGGTGCGCGACGCCCAGGCACAGGCCGACTTGCAAGCGGCTGCGCATGCGGTCGGCTTTGCCGACGTGCGCTTCCAGTACGAGCCGATTGCCGCCGCGCTCGACTTCGAGCAGCGCGCCACCCGCGAGCACCTGATGCTGGTGGCTGACATCGGTGGCGGCACCTCGGACTTCTCACTGGTGCGCGTCGGACCCGCGCGGCGCCAGCGCACCGAGCGCCGCGACGACATCCTGGCCAACCACGGCGTGCACGCCGCCGGCACTGACTTTGATCGCCACATCGAGCTGGCCTGCATCCTGCCGAGCTGCGGCTACAAGACGCTGGGGCCGGTCGTGCGCGGACAGGCGCCGCGCGAGGTACCCAGCCGGGTCTATTTCGACCTGGCCACCTGGCACTTGATCAACACCGCCTACATACCCCAGCGCGTGGCCGAGCTGGCCCGCATGCGCGACTTCTACGGTGACCCGCGCTTGCACGCGCGCCTGATGCGAGTGTTGAGCGGACGCCTCGGCCACGCCCTGGCCACACTGGCTGAGCAGGCCAAGATCGCCGTTGCCGACGGCGGCCCGATCTTGCTCGACCTGGCCGCCATAGAGCCTGGCTTGGCGGTCACGCTGACACAAGCCCAGGCCGTGGCCGCCATCGAGGCTGATGTAGCGCGGGTGGTGGTGGCGGCGCGCGAAACCTTGCACCTGGCTGGCCTGAGCGCTGACGCGGTGGACCTGCTCTACCTCACCGGCGGCTCGACCGGCCTGGTGCCGCTGGTGCAACGCCTGGCCGCGCTGTGCCCGCATGCGCAAGTGGTGCGCGGTGATCGCTTTGCCAGCGTGGCGCAGGGCCTGGGTCTGCACGCGCAGCGCGTGTTCGCGCCGCAGGCCCCTCAAGCACTCACTGCGCGCGACGGTTGAGCAGCCACTGCAGCATGCCGGGACGTGCCGAATGGTGGGCGCGGCTGATGATCAGGTTGGACGTCAAGTACAGCGCATTGAGCAGGCGCGCAGCGCGCTCGGCGCTCATGCCGGGCCAGCGCGCAATCTGGTGCAAGGGTGTCGTCGTCTTGCGCAGCCGCGCCACGGCCGGCCCGAGCGCGCCCGGCATGCTCAGGTCTTGACCGCTCGGGTCACGCAGCACCCGGTAGGCCGCGGGGCCCCCAAGCTCCTGCAACAACGTGGCGCGCGGCCCCTGCAAGGCCAGCGCCCACAGCGCGGGCATCAGCGCGTGATAGTCCTCGGCGCGGGCCACGCGCTCGTGCATGAAGTGGCCGGGCGGCTGCACGCCGGCCGGCTCGATGTCGAGCGCGCGCAACCCAGCCAGGCCGCGCCGCGTGCCGTGCAGCAGGCTGCGCGGCGAGTGGTACAGCATCTGCGTCGGGAACAGGGTCACCGGCCAGACACGGTCTTCGTGCTGCAGATAGAGCAGCGCCGACTCGCGCAGCCGCATGCAGGCAGCGACGGTCTCCAGCGCATCGGCGCCATCACGGCGGCGGTCGAGCAGGCGCAACTCGGCCTGCAGCGTGGTTGACAACTGGGTCTGGCGCCGCAGGGGTGCATGGGCGCTGGTGGCAGCGGCGCTGCGCAGGGCGTCGAAGGCGCTCAGGCGCCAGAGCGAAACGCTGTCGAAGGTGGACATCGTGCAGGCAGAGCCAAGGACGGGGCGCAGTGTAGACAGGGCGCGGCACGCAAATGCAGCGCTTGGCAACCAAGTGCAAGCTCGCAGTTACGAGTTCGGCGCGCGCAGACTTGGCCCCTGACTCTGTGGGGCCCGCCACGACGCACGGAACGGCGAAGTGAAGGTCCGGCGAACGTCAACAGCGGGCCGCAAGCGCACTGCCGTCGTCATCCGGTCGAACGGGGACCCCTCTGGGCCCAACCCTCACAGGCCCTGGCGTGCGGCCAGGATGCGTTGCACCAGTGGGTGGTGTACTTTGCGCTGGGTGCCGATGGCAAAGAAGTGCTCCTCGACGCCCTCGCACACGCCAATGCGGCGCACACCGTAGCGTGCGCCGAGTTCGTCGTGCACCAGCGCGGTGACCGGGAACACGCCCATGCCGCTGGCGCCAAAGGTCTTGAGCAAGGCGCTGTCTTCGAACTCGCCCACCACCTGGGGCCGCACGCCTTCACGCTCGAACCAGCGGTCGAGCGACAAACGCATGGCGGCGTGATGGGTCGGCAGCAGCACCGGCACCTTGGCCAATGACTGCGGAAAGCCACGCCGCGCGGCCGCCGCCAATGCTGGTGTGGCGTACCAGGCCAGGGCCGACGAGCCGAGCGAGTGGCCATAGACCTTGACGTTGGCATTCGACGGCGGCGCGCGGTCGGCCAGCACGATGTCCAGACGGTGCAGGGCCAGCTCGGCCAGCAGATCCTCGATCTGGCCTTCGTGACACACCAGGCGCAGGTGCGGCACATCCATCACCGGCTGCAACAGGCTGCGCACCACCAGTTTGGGCAGCCCGTCAGAGATGCCGACTGCCAGGCGCACGCTGGGCGCGCTGACGGCGTCGCGCACCAGTGCCGGCAACTGCTCGCCGAGCTGGAAGATCAACTCGGCCTGGCGCATCGCGGCCTGGCCGGCCTCGGTCAGCACCAGGCCTCGGCCGGCCGGCTTGAGCAGGACGTAGCCGAGTGCCTTCTCGAGTTCGCGCACCTGGGTGCTGACGGTCTGCACCGCCATGCCCATGCGCGCGGCGGCCCGGGCGATGCCGCCCTCCTTGCCGACGACCCAGAAGTAGTAGAGGTGGCGGTAGTTGAAGCTCAGGCTCATGTTTCTGTTTCCTGGGATGTTCAGTCAACAATTGTCTGCTTTCTATAAAGCCTTCAATCGCCTATGTTCTGGCACGACACTTTCTTTCAGACCTTCAGTCGAAGTAGGAATGACAGTCACCCATCACCCCCTTCACAGATCCGTGCTTGCGGAACTACCGCACACGGCT
>JANNGJ010000478.1:0-5659 GCA_031403815.1 Burkholderiales bacterium
TGGCCGTTGAACAGGGTTGCAGCACCGGCCATCAGCGCGGCTCCTGGCCATCGACATGGTCCGAGCCGGTCTCGGCGTGGGTGCGCAGGGCAATCGCCAGCAGCACCGCCGTCATGGCAAAGCTGATGACGATGGCCGTCAGCACCAAGGCCTGCGGCAGCGGGTCGGCGGTGTTGGCCAGCGTGGCAACGTGGCCGGGCTCGACGATAGGCACCGCACCGACCTTGACCCGGCCCATGGCAAAGATGAACAGGTTGACGGCGTACGACAGCAGGGTCATGCCGAGCACGACATCAAAGCTGCGCGCGCGCAGCAGCAACCACACGCCGCAGCCCGCCAGGGTGCCGATGCCCAGGGCCAGCAAGAGCAGCATCAGGCGGCCTTCCCGCTCGCGGCGTGGGACAACCGGGCGATCGACAGCAGCATCACCAGCGTGGCCCCGACCACCACCACGAAGACCCCCAGGTCAAAGGCCGAGGCACTCGCCAGCGGCACACCGCCCACGCCGGGCAGCCAGGGGTAGTCGTAGGTGCTGGTCAGGAAAGGCGCGCCGAAGAACCAACTGGCTGCACCCGTGGCCGCGGCGATCAACAAGCCCCAGCCGAGCCAGGCGCGCGGGTCGGCGCCGGTGCGCTGGGCCACCCAGGTGCGCCCATGCGCCACATGCTGCAGCAGCAGGCCGGTGGCCAGCACCAGCCCGGCGATGAAACCACCGCCCGGCTGGTTGTGGCCGCGCAGGTAGAGAAACACCGCCAGCAGCAGCGTGAAGGGCAGCACCAGTTGGGCCACGAGTTGCAACATCAGCGGGCTGCCACCGGCCTCCGGGCCCGTCGCTGCAACACGGCCCTGCATCGGCGGTGTGAAAGGTGCCAGCAGCGCGTGCAGGATCAGCGCGGCAATGACCAGCACGGTGATCTCGCCCAAGGTGTCGAAGCCGCGGTAGTCAACGATGATGACGTTGACCGCATTGGCGCCGCCGCCATCAGACAGCGTGGTCTGGAGGTAGTAGTCGGCGATCGAACGCGTCGGACGCGTCAGGACCATCCAGGTCAGCGCCGTCACGCCCAGACCGACGGCCCCTGCGATCACACCGTCGCGCCAGGCGATCCAGCGCGCAGGCTCGCGCGGGCTCTCCGGCGGCAGCCAATGCAGGGCCAGCATCAGCAGCACGATGCTGACGACTTCCACCAGCAACTGCGTCAGCGCCAGGTCGGGCGCCGAGAACCAGGCAAAGGTCAGGCACACCACCAGCCCGGCCGCGCCCATCAGCACCAAGGCCAGCAGGCGCGAGCGGTGAACCAGCACGGTGCCGAGCGTGGCGGCGATGCCGATGGCACCCACTGCGGCCACGCCCAAGCTCAGGTCTTGCCAGTGCAGCGCAGCCGCCTGCACTGAGGCCCCCGCCGCCAGGAAGGGCCAGGCCCCGGCCGCCAGGGCCATCAACACCAGCAGCACCAGGTAGCGCTGCAGGCGACCGTTCTGCAGGGCCTGTGTCAGCCCCCGCGCTGCGGCCAGCCCCAGCGTTTGCAGCAGCAGGAACAGGTCGCGCCCGCCCTGACTAATCCAGCCCGGCAGGCGCACCAGGCGGTGCAGGTCAACAAAGCGGTGCAGGCCGAAGTAAAGCAGCACACCGCCGACCACCGCCACCAGGCTCATCAGCAAGGGCAGGTTCAGGCCGTGCCAGATCGCCAGGGTGTAGGCCGGCAGGGGCGTGCCGGGCGCGCCATAGACCGCCGCCTGCGCGGCCACGGCCAGCGTCGGGCCTGCCACCCACGCCGGGGCCAGGCCAACGGCGATGCACAACAGCACCAGCAGCAGCACCGGCAGGCGCATGAAGAAGGGGGCCTCGTGTGGCAGCTTGGGCAGGTTCACTGGCTCGCCGTTGAAGAAGGTGTCGTGGATGAAGCGCAGGCTGTAGGCCACGCTGAACACACCGGCCAAGGTGGCGCCCGCCGGCAGCAGCCACTCCATGAGGCGGTGCGAGTCCGTTGCCAGGGTCTCGGCGAAGAACATCTCCTTGCTCAGGAAGCCGTTGAGCAGGGGCACACCGGCCATCGCCGCGGCTGCCGTCATGCCCAGCGTCGCCGTGAAGGGCATGTATTTGAGCAAGCCGTTGATGCGCCGCATGTCGCGTGTGCCGCACTCGTGGTCGATGATGCCGGCGCTCATGAACAGGCCGGCCTTGAAGATGGCGTGGTTGAGGATGTGGAATACCGCTGCCACCACGGCCAGCGGCTCACTCAAGCCCAACAACAGCGTGATCAGGCCGAGGTGGCTGATGGTCGAGTAGGCCAGCAGGCCTTTGAGGTCGTGCTGGAAGATGGCCACATAGGCACCCAGCAGGAGTGTTGCAAGCCCGGTCAGGGTGACGATCCAGAACCACTCTTCGCTGCCACCGAGCGCGGGGAAAAGGCGGGCCAGCAGGAACACGCCGCACTTGACCATGGTGGCCGAGTGCAGGTAGGCCGAAACGGGTGTCGGCGCGGCCATCGCATAGGGCAGCCAGAAGTGAAACGGGAACTGCGCACTCTTGGTGAAGGCCCCCAGCAGCACCAGCACCAAGGCACTGAGGTAGAGCGGATGGGCGCGGATCAGCTCGCCGGCAGCCAGCACCGCGTCGAGCTTGTAGCTACCGACGATGTGGCCGATCAGCAGGGCCCCGGCGAGCAGGCACAGGCCCCCGGCGCCGGTAATGGTGAGCGCCATGCGCGCGCCCTCGCGCGCGTCTTGGCGCTGGTGCCAGTAGCCGATGAGCAAGAAGGAGCTCAGGCTGGTCAGCTCCCAGAACACCACCAGCAGGATCAGGTTGTCGGCCAGCACCACGCCGAGCATGGCGCCCATGAAGAGGAGCAGGGCGGTGAAGAAGCGGCCGGCCGGATCCTTTGGGTCGAGGTACCAGGCCGCATACAGCACCACCAGGGCGCCGATGGCCGTGATGAGCAAGGCGAAGAGCCAGGCCAGGCCGTCCATGCGAAAGCCCAGGTCCAGGCCAAGGGCCGGCAACCACGGCACGCTGACGCGCAGCACGTCGCCGGCAAACACCGCTGGCGCGCAGGCCAGAACCAGGCCGGTGGCCAGCAGGGCAACCACGCCAGCCATCCAGGCAGGGACATTGCGGGGGGAAGGGAGCTGTCGCTTCATGAGGCGCGCGACTCTAGCGCCAAAGCGGGCTGAGCGACTTGAGGAACGCTGCCAGGTCTGCCGACTGCTGTGGCGTCAATTTCAGCGCCTGCAGCAGGCGCGCGCCGTCGGCGTGAAGGCGGCTCTCGTCGAGTTCACTGTAGTGGCGCACCACGTCGTCGAGGGTTGCGGCGCTGCCGTCGTGGAAGTACGGTGCCGTGGCGGCGAGCCCGCGCAATCCGGGCACCTTGAACTCGCCGAAGTGGCGCGGCTCCTGCACGACATGCTGCGTCGCGACCACCCGCACGTCGTCGCGCGGCGCATCCGAGAAACCGCCCAGCCGGTTGTGCGGGCTGGCGAGCACCTGCTGCAATCCGCCCCAGCGCCCGGGGTCAGCGCCCGCCGCGGTGAAGAAGGGCCGGCCGACGTCGCCGAACTCGCCGTTGGTGAACTGTGGGCCAGCGTGGCAGAAGAAGCAGCGGCCGGCACCGACGAAGAGTTGCAGCCCGCGCTGCGCCGCCGCCGGGTAGCGCGCTGCGGCGGCTGTGTCGCCGCTCGCCAGGGCGTCGCGGAATTCATCGAATGGCGTACGGGGGGAAACGAGGGTGGCCTGGTACGCGGCCAGTGCCTTGGCGAGGTTGACAAGCAGCGCCTCCCCGCTCACCGGTGCACCGAAGACACGGCGGTAGCTGGCGTCGAGGCCTCGGTCGCGTGCCAGCAACGCCAACACGTGCTGTGGCGTTGCCGCGAGCTCGTCGCGGGCCGTCAAGGGCGCGAGTGACGCAGCCCACAGCGAATCGGTGGCGCCGTCCCAGCCGAACCAGCGCTGCTGCCCGGCGTCGAGCAGGCTGGGCGTGTTGCGGCCATGGCGGGTGAATCGCCGGCCATCCTGATAGTCGCGCTGCGGGTCGTGGCAAGTCACACAGGCCAGCTTCTCGCTGGCGGAGAGGCGCTCGTCGATGAACAGGCGCCGCCCGAGCGCAATCGCCTCGGGCCGGCCGTCGACACGGTTGCCCGCATCGAGGCTGGGAGCCGGTGGCCACGGTCCGTGGGCGGCGATGCGGGCGCGTTCGTCGGCGCTGAAGTCGATGACGCCGACACCTGCCGGACTGCTGCCGATCAGCGCGAAGAAAGCAAGCGCGCAGGACGTGAGCGCGGCCCAAGGTTTCACGGCAATGAAATCGGGTCGAGCAGTTGCGCGGTGCTGCCGCCGGCTTGCACGTCCAGCCGAAGCTGCCAGCGGCCGGGCATGTGGAACATCAGCCCCTCGACGCGCCAACGGCCGTCGCCCAGGGGTTTCAGGCTCGGGCGGTAGTTCATGCCGTGGCGGTGCTCGGGCATGGTGGCGTCCACCCGTGCGAGCACGGCATCGGTAGGACACAGCTGAACCAGGAGCGCAAAGTGGCGGCCGACCACGATCGGCACGGGGTCGGCCCGCCACACCGCCTGTACGTTGCCCTGTTGCAGCGAGGGTGCCGGCAGCGGACAGGCCGCCACCGGCAGCGCCGTGCACAACAGCAGCGCGGCCCTGATCACGGCCGCTTCAACATTGCGCCGAACAGGGCCTCGCCGTTCTTGTAGGCAATCCGTTCGGCGACATCGGACGGCAGGTCGGCCAGCCACTGGCGCGACCAGTTCGCGTGTTCGACGACGAAGTGCCAACGCTCCGGCGTGAAGGTGTCGGTGCCGACCATGAAGCGGTCGGGGAACTCCAGGAAGGCCGCGCGCCAGGCTGGGTCCACCTTGCCATTGCTGGCGTGGTCGCTGCGAAAAGCCAGGTCGCACCACAGGTTCTTGTGCTTGCGCAGCATGGCGCGCACCTTGTCGGGCGAATCAAAGCCGGAGTGGGCCCACAGGATGCGCGCAGCCGGGTCCTGCTTGATCTGGCGCTCGATGGCGTCGGCGTCGGCGTCGGAATGTGAGTGCAGGTAGAGCTTGTACTCACGCGCCAGCTCGACCACACGGCGCATCACCGGCAGGTCGGCCTCCGCGCCGAACACGTGGTACTCGCCGATGGCCACGTAGCGGTAGGCCTTGAGGCGGGCCTCGAGGTGGGCCACGACGGTCGGGTCGCGCACCCAAGTGCTCAGCTCGCCGCGGCTGCGGTAGGGCCGCAGCACCGGGATCACCAGGTCGGGCGCCTCGGCGTACAACTTCTGCGTGCCCTCGTCGCTGCTGCTGGAGACCATCGCCGCCTTCAGGCCGGCCTGGCGCAGGATGGCGATGGCTGCCTTGGGCGGCAGCTGCTCCCAGGCGTCGTGGCTGTAGTGCAGGTGCGAGTCGAAGATGGGCAGGGGTGCTGCATTGGCGGTCAAAGCGGCTGACAGGGCGACGGTGAATGTCAGGCGAAGACGCATTGCAAACACTCCTTGCAGAAACATCCCAAGTGGGCAGTCATGAGGATACCGACAAGTGAGAATACGCGGTGGTGGCAGGCCAAGGCTGGGCGGCGACACTCGCTACCGATACACACCCCCGGAGATAAAACCAAGACGAAGAAGCTGCCCACCAACAATTTAAAGCTCAACCATGGAGAGCC
>JANNGJ010000479.1:0-3544 GCA_031403815.1 Burkholderiales bacterium
ACGCGGTCGGGTGGCGTTGGCGCAGTTCAGTCCAGGTTGCCAGGGCTTGCGCGTGCTGCCCCAGGCGCGCCAGGCGTTGCCCTGCTTGCACCCAGGGGCGCGGCGAGCCGGGCGCGATCTCGCGCGCTCGCGCCAGGGCGGCTTCGGCCTCAGCCGGCTCGCCGCGTTCGTCGGCCTCCAGTGCCAGCTCGCACCAGTGGTGGGCCATGCGCGACGCGAAGGAGCCCGTGCCGGCCTTTTCGAGGCGCGCAGCGTCGTCGAGGGCGGTGCGCCAGTCGCGCGAGCGCTCATGCAGTTGCAGCAGGGCCAGGCGTGCTTCGGTGTCGAAGGGCGAGCCTTCGAGGCTGCGGTAGGACGCTTCTGCGCGGTCGAGCAGACCCGCCTTGAGGTAGTCCTGGGCCAGGGCATGCAGAGCGCGCTCGCGCTCCATGGCAGGCAGGTCGGCGCGCTGCATCAAGTGCTGGTGCACGCGCACCGCGCGCTCCACCTCACCGCGGCGGCGGAACAGATTGCCCAGGGCGAAGTGCAACTCCGTCGTGTCCGGGTCGCCCTGCACCGCTTCGATGAAGGCGTCGATGGCCTTGTCCTGCTGCTCGTTGAGCAGCAGGTTCAGGCCCTTGTAGTAGGCCTTGGGGGAGCTCTTTTGTTCACGCTTCCATTGGCGCAGATCGATACGCGAGCCGATCCAGCCGAGCGCAAACGTAACGGGCAAGGCCAAGAGCAGCCAACCGAGATCGAACTCCACTACAGGCCTTCGCGCGGAGGAACTGCGGCTTCCGCACCGAACGTGGATGGCACCAGGGTCGACGGCGCGACGGTGGCCTGGACGCGCGTGTCCGGCGCGGCCAGTTGAGCCACGCGGCGCTGCCGCCACCAGCTCGGCACCATCGCCAGCACACCCACCGCGCAGCCAGCGGCAAAGGCCACCAGCACGATGATGACCATTGGGGCGTGCCACTCGAATCCGAAGAACCAGTGCACGGCCACCTCCTGCTGGTTGTTCAGCGCGAAGGCAAACAGGGCAAAGAAGATGAAGGCTCTGACGAGCCAGGCGAATGCACGCATCGGCGCGCGGATTCTACGGGCGGGGAGGGCAAAGAAGAACGCGCCCGTGGGGCGCGTTCCAGCAGCATCAGCTGCGACGTGCGGGCGGCGCAGCCGCCTCCGCCACGGGTACGTTGGCGTCCACACCTTCGCGCAGGGCCTTGCCCGGCTTGAAGTGCGGCACCAGTTTCTCCGGGATCGTGACCTGCTCGCCGCTGCGTGGATTGCGGCCTACCCTTGGCGGCCGCCGGTTGATGGAGAAGCTGCCAAAGCCACGGATCTCGATGCGGTGCCCGCGCGAGAGCGCGTCGGACATCGCATCGAGCATGGTCTTGACCGCGAACTCGGTGTCGCGGTTGGTGAGTTGGCTGAAGCGTTCAGCCAGCGCAGCCACGAGGTCGGAACGGGTCATTTGCGAGGTGTCTCAGTGCAGGCCAGTGACCGCCGCCGCCGCGCCGGGCCGCCCCAAGCAGGGCGGCGGCCCGAGCGCGGCCAGAGGCACCGAAGCTGCCTCTGGCGTCGCTACTTACTCTTTGCTGTCCATCTTGGCGCGCAGCAGCGCACCCAGGCTGGTCGTACCGGCGTTCTCACGCTCGCTGGTCTGCGACAGGCGCTGCATGGCTTCTTGCTGCTCGACGTTGTCCTTGGCCTTGATCGACAACTGGATCGAACGCAACTTGCGATCGACGTTGATGATCATGCACTCGACTTCCTCGCCCTCTTTCAGCACGTTGCGCGCGTCTTCGACCCGGTCGCGGCTGATTTCGGAAGCACGCAGGTAGCCTGTCACGTCGTCGGTCAACTTGACCTCGGCGCCGCGCGCGTCGACCATCGTGACCTTGCCAGTGACGAGGGCGCCGCGGTCATTCAGCGTGGTGAAGGTGGCAAACGGATCGCCATCCAACTGCTTGATGCCCAGGCTGATGCGCTCGCGCTCGACGTCCACGGCCAGCACCAGGGCTTCAACTTCCTGGCCCTTCTTGTAGTTGCGCACTGCGGCCTCGCCCGGCTCGTGCCAGGACAGGTCGGACAGGTGCACCAGGCCGTCGATGCCGGCCGACAGGCCGACGAAGACACCGAAGTCGGTGATCGATTTGACAGGGCCCTTGACGCGGTCGCCGCGCTTGACGGTGGCGCTGAACTCTTCCCAGGGATTCGCCTTGCACTGCTTCATGCCCAGGCTGATGCGGCGCTTGTCTTCGTCGATCTCGAGGACCATGACTTCGACTTCGTCGCCCAGAGCCACGATTTTGGCCGGCGAGACGTTCTTGTTGGTCCAGTCCATTTCCGAAACGTGGACCAGGCCTTCGATGCCGGGTTCGATTTCGACAAATGCGCCGTAGTCGGCGATGTTCGTGACCTTGCCGAACAGGCGCGTGCTCTGCGGGTAACGGCGCGACACGCCGTGCCAGGGGTCGTCGCCCAGTTGCTTGATGCCGAGCGAGACGCGGTTCTTTTCTGCGTCGAACTTCAGCACCTTGGCGCTGAGTTCCTGGCCGACAGTGACCACTTCGCTCGGGTGGCGGACACGGCGCCAGGCCATGTCGGTGATGTGCAGCAGGCCGTCGATGCCGCCGAGGTCGACGAAGGCGCCGTACTCGGTGATGTTCTTGACCACGCCATGGACGATGGCGCCCTCATGCAGCGTGTCCATCAGCTTGGCGCGCTCTTCGCCCATCGAAGCCTCGACGACGGCACGGCGCGACAACACGACGTTGTTGCGCTTGCGGTCGAGCTTGATGACCTTGAACTCCATCGTCTTGCCCTCGAACGGGCTCATGTCCTTGACCGGACGCGTGTCCAGCAGCGAGCCCGGCAGGAAGGCGCGGATGCCGTTGACCAGCACCGTGAGGCCGCCCTTGACCTTGCCGTTGACGGTGCCGACGACGAACTCGCCGGAGTCCAGTGAATTCTCGAGCGACATCCAGGAGGCCAGGCGCTTGGCCTTGTCGCGCGACAGCATGGTGTCGCCGTAGCCGTTTTCGAGTGCGTCAATCGCCACCGAGACGAAGTCACCGACCTGAACTTCGAGTTCACCGGTGTCGTTCTTGAATTCCTCGATGGGGATGTAGGCCTCGCTCTTGAGGCCGGCATTGACCACCACGAAGCTGTGTTCGATCCGGACGACTTCGGCCGAGATCACTTCGCCTGCGCGCATGTCGCGCTTTTGCAGGCTGGCTTCGAACATGGCGGCGAACGAATCCGCGGCCGGGGGGGTGGCGATTTGGGTTTGGGACATGGTGGGTTTCCTGGCGCCGGCGAAACAGGGAGTGGGTGTGCCGGCAGATCGACCACTTGCGTGGCGGTTGGGTTGCGTATCGCCGCGCCGGAGAGGCGCGGCGGCCTGGGTGCCCGGAAAAGGCCTGCGCCTAAAAGGGCCTGCGCTGTTCCCACGCATCCAGCACCCACGCAACCGATTGCTCGATGGTGACTGCGGAGTTGTCGAGCAACAGCGCATCTTCGGCCGGCTTCAAGGGCGCAACGGGACGCGAACTGTCGC
>JANNGJ010000480.1:0-2290 GCA_031403815.1 Burkholderiales bacterium
GGGCGTGCGCCCAGCACCTCGTGCAGCAGTACGGCGTCGCGTACGCTGCGGGTGATGGCGGATGCAGTGTCGAGCGTGGTCGACAGCGGGATTGCACCGGCGGTCGGCACGCAGCGGGCCGTGCTCTTGAACCCGACCTGGCCCTGCAACGCGGCCGGGATGCGAATCGAGCCACCGGTATCGGAACCCAGTGCCGCCCATGCCGCGCCCGTGGTCACGGAGACGGCGCCGCCCGAGGTCGAGCCGCCGGGGATGCGCGCCTGGCTGTCCAGCGCGCGCGTGGCAGGGTTGGCTGGTGTGCCGTGGTGCGGGTTGATACCGACGCCGGAGAAGGCGAATTCGGTCAAGTTGGTATGGCCCACTAGCGCCGCGCCGGCGGCGCGCAAGCGCGCCACGCCGGGGCAATCGCGGACGGCGGCGCTGGCGTCGCTCAACGAGTGCGACGCTGCGGTGGTCGGGTGGCCTGCCACGTCGAACAGGTCCTTGACCGAGATGGCCAGGCCCGCCAGCGGCGGAATGGGCGCGCCGGCTTTGCGCAGTGTGTCCATGGCGCTCGCGGCGGCCCGCGCCGTAGCGTCAAAACGCCGGATGAAGCTGTGGTGGTTGGCCGGCTCGCTGCCCCGCGCGATGGCCTGCTCAAGCTCGGCCAGCGCGCTCAGCCGGCCGCTGCGGATCTCGGCGGCAGCCTGGGTCAGATCGATCGGCATGGGTGGCGCTGCTGCTACAATCTGCGGGTTTATCCGGCGCCGCTGCTGACCCCCTGGGTCGGTTGCGAGTCACGGCGGAGAAAACCACACGCGAATCCGGCAATCAAAAGGTGTCGCCATCGAGAACCACGGCCGAACAGGCAGTCTCGAGGCGATTCGCGCCGGATTCTAGACCCAACCTTTTTGGAGATACCCATGTCTGTCACCATGCGCGAAATGCTGGAAGCTGGCGTCCATTTCGGACACCAAACCCGCTTCTGGAATCCGAAGATGGCCCCCTACATCTACGGCCATCGCAACAAGATCCACATCATCAACCTCGAGAAGACGCTGCCGCTCTTCGAGAACGCATTGAAGTTCGTGCGCCAGTTGGCCTCCAAGCGCGGCTCGGTGCTGATGATCGGCACCAAGCGCCAGGCGCGTGAGGTGATTGCCCTGGAAGCCCAGCGCGCCGGCATGCCCTACGTCGATCAGCGCTGGCTCGGCGGCATGATGACCAACTTCAAGACCGTCAAGGGGTCGCTGAAGAAGTTGAAGGAAATGCAGGCCCAGGTCGAGGCCGGCACGCAGCCGCTGATCAAGAAGGAAGCGCTGATGTTCCAGCGCGAGATCGCCAAGCTCGAGAAGGACATCGGCGGCATCCAGAACATGAATGCCTTGCCCGATGCGATGTTCGTGATCGACGTGGGTTACCACAAGATCGCGGTGGCCGAGGCCATCAAGCTGGGCATTCCGGTGATCGGCATTGTCGATTCCAACCACTCGCCGCTCGGCATCGACTACGTGATTCCTGGCAACGACGACTCGGCCAAAGCGGTGGCGCTTTACGCCCGCGCAATTGCCGATGCGGTGCTCGAAGGCAAGGCCAATGCCGGCCAAGACGCGGCCCAGGCCGTGGCGGCTGGCAGCGACGAGTTCGTTGAGGTAAATGAGGACGCCTGAAATGTCGGCCCCAAGCTCGCTTCGCTCGCGCCCCCTGAGGGGAGCTCAGGCCGCTTGGGGCGGCCCGGCGCTGGCGTGAGGTCCGGCGTCCGCGATTGATCAAGGGGCTGCGACAGGCCCCTTTTTTCCAGACAAAGAAAGTAATCTGAAATGCCCGCAATTACCGCAAGCATGGTGGCCGAACTGCGCGCCAAGACCGATGCCCCGATGATGGAGTGCAAGAAGGCACTTACGGAAGCCGAAGGCGACGCCGAGCGCGCCGAAGAGATCCTGCGCGTCAAGCTCGGCAACAAGGCCGGCAAGGCCGCGTCGCGCGTCACCGCCGAGGGCGTGGTCAGTGCGGCCATCAATGGCAGCACCGGCGCGCTGGTCGAAGTAAACTGCGAGACAGACTTCGTCTCGAAGAACGACTCCTTCCTGGCTTTTACCAAGGCCTGCGCCGAGTTGGTGGCCGAGCACAACCCCGCTGACGTGGCCGCGCTGTCGGTGCTGGCGTATGCCCAGGACAGTTTCGGCCCGACACTGGAAGACGTGCGCAAGGGCTTGATCGGCAAGATCGGCGAGAACATGGCGATCCGCCGCTTCCAACGCTACAGCGGCGGCGGCAAGTTGGCCAGCTACCTGCACGGCACGCGCATTGG
>JANNGJ010000481.1:0-7426 GCA_031403815.1 Burkholderiales bacterium
CTGCTCAGCATCGGCTACCTGCGCTGGGTCGGGGCGGCGTGGCCGGCGCGCGAGCATTGGCCCGCACTGGTTGTGTGTGCCCTGGGCACGGTGCTCGGCTTCCCGCTCTTCCTGGCGCTGGCGCTGCGCCATGTCGAGGCGATGCATGCGGCGGTCATCACGGGAGTGATGCCACTGGGCACGGCGGTGGTGGCGGCGCTGTGGCTGCGCCAGCGCGCCAGCGCGGCCTTCTGGGCTTGCGCGCTGAGCGGTTGCGTACTGGTGCTGGCATTCGCGATGGTGCAGGGCCACGGTCACCTGAGTGCCGCCGATGGCCTGCTGCTGTTGGCGGTGGCCAGCACCGCCATCGGCTACGTCGCCGGCGCCCAGGTGGCGGCACGCATCCCGGCCGAGCAGGTGATCTGCTGGGTGCTGGTGCTGTCCTTGCCCTTCACGCTGCCGGCGATGGCGGCCACCTGGCCGGCCGAGGCCGGCAGCGTGCGCCCGGCGGCCTGGGGCGGTTTCGCCTACGTCACCCTGTTCTCGATGTGGCTCGGCTTCTTCGCCTGGTACCGTGGCTTGGCACTCGGCGGCGTGATGCGTGTGAGCCAGGTGCAGTTGCTCCAACCTTTCCTGACCCTGCTGTTCGCCGTGCCGGTGCTCGGCGAGCGCCTGGACACGCTCACCGTGTTGTTCGCGCTGGCGGTGATTGGCGTGGTCTTCATCGGCAAGCGTTTGCCTGTGCGCGCGCTGCCGGCACTTGCGCGCTGAGGCCCCGCGAACCGCGGCCAGACGCGAGCCACAAAAGCCTCCCCCCCCTCTGCTCTTGATCGCCTCGAAGGACGCAAGCCACCATGACCCAGCCCGCCAGCCCCTTCACGCTCGCCCGCCGCGCCGAGCGCATGAACCCCTCGATCATTCGCGAGATCCTGAAGGTCACCGAGCAGCCAGGCATCGTCTCGCTGGCCGGCGGCCTGCCGTCGGCCGACACCTTCCCGGTCCAGGCGGTGCGCGACGCGACCGCGAAGGTGCTGCGCGAGTCCCCGCGCGAGGCGCTGCAATACGCCGCCAGCGAGGGCTTCGCGCCGCTGCGTGAATGGGTGGCGGCGCACCTGGCGCAGCAACACGGCATGCGCGTGGACGCGTCCCAGGTGCTCATCACCAACGGCTCCCAGCAGGGGCTGGACCTGGCGGCCAAAGTGCTCATCGATGCCGGCTCGCGCGTGCTCGTCGAAACCCCGACCTACCTCGGCGCGCTGCAGGCCTTCGCGCCTTACGAGCCACGGGTTGACGCACTCGAGTCGGACCACGAAGGCCCCCTGCCGGCGGCGCTGGCGGCCGCCACGGCGGGCGCGGACAGGGCCCGCTTTGCCTACCTGCTGCCCAACTTCCAGAACCCGACCGGGCATGTCTATACCGAGGCCCGGCGCGCGGCCTTGGTGAGCGCCGCGCGCGCGGCCGGCCTGCCCCTGGTCGAAGACAACCCCTACGGCGACCTCTGGTACGACGCACCGCCACCCGCGCCGCTGGCCGCACGCTGGCCCGAGGGCGTGCTCTACCTCGGCTCCTTCTCCAAGGTGTTGGCGCCTGGCCTACGCCTGGGCTATGTGGTGGCGCCGCCAGCGCTGTGCCCGAAACTGCTGCAGGCCAAGCAGGCCGCCGACCTGCACACCGCCATCTTCAACCAGCGCGTGGTCTATGAAGTGATCCGCAACGGCCTGCTCGAGACCCACGTGCCAACCATCCGTGCGCGCTACAAGGCCCAGCGCGACGCCATGGATGCTGCCCTGCACAAGCACCTGGCGGGCTTGGCGCTATGGCAGCGGCCGGTCGGCGGCATGTTCTTCTGGCTCGAGCTGCCGGCGGGGCTGGACGCGATGGCGCTGTTGCCCAAAGCCGTCGCGGCCGGCATGGCCTTCGTGCCGGGCGAGCCCTTCTTCGCCAGCGCACCGCTGCGCAACACCCTTAGGCTGAGTTTCGTGACCGTGGCCGCGGACCAGATCGAGGCCGGCATCGCGGCCCTGGCACAGGTGCTGCGGCAGGCGGAGGCCGCGCTGTGAGCCCGCGCGAATTGCGTTTCACGCAGCTCGACGTTTTCACCGACCGCGCGCTGCTCGGCAACCCGCTGGCGGTTGTGCATGACGCTGACGGCCTGAGCGACGAACAGATGGCGGCCTTTGCGCGCTGGACCAACCTGTCGGAAACCACTTTCCTGCTGGCACCCACCAACGCGGGTGCCGACTACCGCGTGCGCATCTTCACGCCGACCGTCGAGCTGCCCTTTGCCGGCCACCCGACGCTCGGGTCTTGCCACGCCTGGCTGGCGGCCGGTGGCGCGTCGCGCGTCGCGGCCGAGGTGGTGCAGCAGTGCGGCGTCGGCCTGGTGCGCCTGCGCCGCGACGGCACGCGCTTGGCATTCGCTGCACCGCCGCGCCGCCGCAGCGGGCCGATCGACGAGGCCATGGTCGAGCGTATCGCGCGTTTTCTGCAAGTGCCGCGGGCGGCCATCGTGGCCCACCAGCATTGCGACAACGGCCCTGGCTGGAAGGCCGTGATGCTGGCCTCGGCCGACGCGGTGCTGGCGCTGCGGCCCCAGCTTGGCAGCGAGTCGGGCCTCGAGATCGGCGTCGTCGGGCCTGCGCCGGGTCCCGGCAAAGTCGGTGTGGTGGGCGCGCACGGCACGGGCCTGCAGCCCGCGTTCGAGGTGCGCGCTTTCTTCCCCGCGCCTGGCGGTGGCCTAGCCGAAGACCCGGTCACCGGCAGCCTGAACGCTGCGCTGGCGCAGTGGCTGATCGGCGAAGGTCGGGCGCCATCACGCTATACCGCGGCGCAGGGCGCAGCCCTTGGCCGTGCCGGCCGCGTGCATGTGGCGCAGCAGGGCGATGACATCTGGATCGGCGGCGACAGCGTGGTGGTCGTGCAGGGCAGCGTCACGCTGTGAACGCCGTCCTCGATCACCTGGTGGTGGCAGCAGCCACGCTGGCCGAGGGCGTGCAATGGTGCGAGTCCGTGCTCGGTGTCACGCCCGGCCCGGGGGGGCAACACCCCTTGATGGGCACGCACAACCGCTTGTTCGACATCAGCAGCGCAGCTTTCCCGCAGACGTTTTTCGAGATCATCGCCATCGACCCGGCCGCGCCGCCGCCGGGCCGCGCACGCTGGTTCGGCCTGGACACGCTCGACCTGCGCAAGGGGCCGCGTCTGCTGCACTGGGTGGCGCGCAGCAGCGCCATCGACGTGCAAGGCCAGGCCTTGCGTGCGGCGGGCTTCGACATCGGGCCGGCGACATCCGCGTCGCGCGACACGCCGCAGGGCCGCCTGGTGTGGCGCCTCAGCGTGCGCGACGACGGCCAGCTGCTGGCCGGTGGCGCAATGCCGACGCTGATCGACTGGGGCCGCACGCCGCACCCGGCAGCATCGATGGCGGCGCCGGGCGTTTCGGTGCAGGCGCTGACCCTGCGCGGTCTGCCGTCGGCGGCCATCCAGGCGCTGAACTGTCAGAGCGTCGCGTACGCCGCCGACGCGGGCCCGGCTCTCAGCGTCACGCTCGACGCACCGCGTGGCCGCATCACACTCACGTCGAACTGAGGCTGTATGCAAGCTTTCACTGCCGACGATCTCGACGCCGCGCAACGCACGGTCTATGCAGCGATGGCGCCGACACCGCAATACGCCTGGCCCTTGTTGCGTGAGCGCCTCGGTTCCGAGGTCTGGGTCAAGCACGAGAACCACACACCGCTCGGGGCCTTCAAGGTGCGCGGCGGCCTGGTCTATCTGCAAGGCCTGGTGCAGCGTGAGGCCGGCTGCCGCGGCGTCATCAGTGCCACGCGCGGCAACCATGGCCAGTCCATCGCCTTCGCAGCCAGCAGGCTCGGCCTGTCGGCCAGCATCGTCGTGCCGCTCGGCAACTCGCTTGAGAAGAACGCCGCCATGCGCGCCCTTGGCGCCGAGCTGATCGAATATGGCAGCGATTTCCAGCAGGCGCGTGAGCACGCTGCGCTGCTGGCGCAGGCGCGTGGGCTGCATTTTGTGCCGTCGTATCACCGCGATCTGGTACGCGGCGTGGCCTCCTACTGGATCGAATTCTTTCGCGCGGTGCAACCGGCCGTGGTGTTTGTGCCGGTCGGTCAGGGCTCGGGCATCTGCGCCTGCATCGCAGCACGCGCACACGCGGGGGTGGCCACGCGCATCGTCGGCGTGGTCTCAGCCCACGCCACGGCCTACCTCGATTCTTTCCGCGCCGGCCGCTGTATCGAAGCACCGGTGACCACTTTGCTCGCCGACGGCATGGCCTGCCGCGTGCCCGACGAGGAGCCGTTGGCGCTGATCCGGCGCGAGGTCGACGATGTCATCGCCGTGACCGACAGCGAAGTTGCCGCCGCCATGCGGGCGATGTTTTCCGACACCCACAATGCCGCCGAAGGTGCCGGCGCGGCGTCACTCGCCGCCGCGCTGCAACAGCGCGCGCATTGGCGCGGCAAGACCATCGGCGTCACGCTGTGCGGTGGCAATGTGGACCGCGAAGTGTTTGCCCGCGTGCTGGCCGGCGATGAAGGCAAGGGGTGGTGATGACCGATGAACTGTTCCGCGACGACGCGACGCTGCGCGAATGCAGCGCCACCGTGCTGGCCCTGAGCGAAGCTGGCGTGATCCTCGACCGCACCGTGTTCTACCCACTCGGCGGCGGGCAGGCCGGGGATGCCGGTGTGTTGCTGCTCGCCGACGGGCACCGTGTGACGGTCACCGAGGCGCGCAAGTCCAAGGAGAGCAAGGAGCACCCCGGCGCGGTGCTGCACTTGCTGGCACCGGACACCGATATGTCGCTGCTGGCGCCAGGCACCGCGGTCACGGCGCAGATCGACTGGCCTCGCCGCCACGCTCACATGCGCTTTCACACCGCGACGCATCTGCTGTGCGCGCTGGTGCCGCACCCGGTCGATGGCTGCTCCATCACGGCCGGCTACGCGCGGCTCGACTTCCACATGCTCGAGCCGCTCGACAAGGACGCGCTGACGGCTGGCATGGCCCGCCTGGTGGCCGAAGCCCATGCTGTGCGTCAGCGCTGGATCAGCGAGACCGAACTGGATGCCAACCCGGGCTTGGTGCGCAGCATGAGCGTGCAGCCGCCGCGCGGTTTGGGCCGCATCCGCGTGCTCGAGATCGACGGCGTCGACCTGCAACCCTGCGGCGGCACCCATGTGGCCAACACGGCCGAGATCGGCGCCGTAGTCGTGACCAAGATCGAGAAGAAATCAGCGATGACACGCCGGGTCGTGCTCGGCTTCGGCAGCTGATACGGGTGCGGGTTCAAGCGGGTCGCAACGCCGCTCTGCAAATGGCCCGTGGTTGACGATCGCATTGGCGTGCAGCGCCAATGGAAAGGGCCGCCCGAGGGCGGCCCGCTGTGCTTCTTGCCCGCAGGGCGCTACTTGCTGTAGGCGGTCTCGCCGTGCGAGGTGATGTCGAGGCCTTCGCGCTCTTCATCTTCGGGTACGCGCAGACCGATCACCAAGTCAACGATCTTGAAGGCGATGAATGCCACCACGCCCGACCAGACCAGCGTGATGAGCACGCCCTGGGCCTGAATCCAGACCTGGGTGCCGATGCCGCCCCACTCGCCGCACTTGTTGGCCACATAGTCGCAGATGCCGGTGCCGCCCAGGCCTGGGCTGGCGAACACGCCGGTGAGCAGGGCACCGAGGATGCCGCCGACGCCGTGCACGCCGAAGACATCCAGCGAGTCGTCCGCGCCGAGCAGTTTCTTCAGGCCGTTCACACCCCACAGGCAGATGAAGCCGGCCAGCAAGCCAATGACCAGCGCCCCGCCGACGCCGACGAAGCCGCAGGCCGGGGTGATGGCCACCAGGCCCGACACCGCACCGGACGCAGCGCCCAGCATCGAGGCCTTGCCCTTCATCAGCGCCTCACCGGCCGCCCAGGCCAGCGTGGCCGCGGCTGTGGCAACGATGGTGTTGATGAAGGCCAGGGCGGCGACGCCGTTGGCTTCCAGGTTGGAGCCGGCGTTGAAGCCGAACCAGCCGACCCACAGCATCGCGGCACCCACCATCGTGAGCGTCAGGCTGTGCGGGGTCATCGACTCCTTGCCGTAACCCACACGCTTGCCGATCATGTAAGCACCGACCAGGCCGGCGATCGCGGCGTTGATGTGCACCACCGTGCCGCCCGCGAAGTCGAGCGCGCCCTTGGCCCACATGAAGCCGGCCGCAGCCGTCACCGTGGCCAGAGTTTCAGCGCTGGTGATCGCGTCCGGGCCGTCCCAGTACCAAACCATGTGCGCCATCGGCAGGTAGGAGAAGGTGAACCAGAGCACCGAGAAAGCCAACACCGCCGCAAACTTCATGCGCTCGGCAAAGGCCCCGACGATCAGCGCCGTGGTGATGGCAGCGAAGGTGCCCTGGAAAGCGATGAAGATGAACTCTGGCAGGACCACGCCCTTGCTGAAGGTGGCGGCAATGGAGTCTGGCGTCACGCCCTTGAGGAACAACTTGTCTAGGGTTCCAATGAAGGGGTTGCTCGCCGTGAAGGCCAGCGAGTAGCCATAGACCACCCACAGCACCGAGATCAACGAGAAGATCATGAAGACCTGCATCAGCACGGACAACATGTTCTTGCTGCGCACCAAGCCACCGTAGAACAGGGCCAGCCCGGGAATCGTCATCAGGACCACCAGGGCGGTGGCGGTCATCATGAAGGCAGTGTCGCCCTTGTTGGGCACGGCGGCGGGGGCCGCGGAAGCCGCAGCAGCAGGCGCCGGCGCAGCCGTGCTGGCCATGGCCACGGCGGAGGCCGCAACCTCGGGCGCAGATGCGGCCTGTGCAAAGCTCGCGCCGGCGAAGCCGAGAACGGCCAGCCCGAGCGCGATGGAAGCAATCAGTTTTTTCATGGTGTTGGATGTCTCTTGGTTGGGCTCAGAGGGCGTCTTTGCCTGTCTCGCCGGTGCGGATGCGCACCACCTGCTCGAGCGAGGTGACAAAGATCTTGCCGTCGCCGATCTTGCCGGTGCGCGCCGAGGCCTCGATGGCTTCGATCACGCGGTCGACGAGCGCGTCGTCAACGGCCGCGTCGATGCGCACCTTGGGCAGAAAGTCGACCACGTACTCCGCACCGCGGTAGAGCTCGGTGTGGCCCTTCTGGCGGCCGAAGCCTTTGACTTCCGTCACCGTAATGCCTTGTACGCCGATGCCCGAGAGGGCTTCGCGCACTTCATCAAGCTTGAAGGGCTTGACGATCGCTGTCACCATTTTCATGAGCGACTCCTTAAAAGTTGTACTTCACACCGACCACGAGGCTGGTCTTGCCGAGGAATTTGCCGCTCGGCGCGACGTACCAGGTCTTGTCGGCATCGGTGCCGACGATCGCGCCGCTGACGAGAAAGCCGCTGAGGTCCTTCGAGACCGTCAACGAGTAGTCGGTGTAGGTCGCGGGG
>JANNGJ010000482.1:0-10152 GCA_031403815.1 Burkholderiales bacterium
CAGCGGCACTTCGGCGCCGCCGCGCTCCAGCCGCAAGCCCGGCTCGCGGCCACGCTCGGCGGCGCGGTGCTGGTTTCGCGCCAACGCCGCAAATTCGTCGGGCGTGTCGGGTGCGCTTTCCGACAGCAGGCAATGCAGCAAGAAGACATCTAGAAAGGCGACGGTGTCGGCACTGATGCCGACGGGCTCGAAGGGGTCGAGGTCCATGCAGCGCACCTCGACATACTCAACGCCGCGCTCGCGCAGCGCGTGCAGCGGGCGCTCGCCACTCTGGATCACGCGCTTGGGCCGGATCGTGCCGTAGAACTCGTTCTCGATCTGCAGCAGGGTGGTGGCGAGCTGGTTGTACTCGCCGCCGGGGTTCAGGACGCCCAGCGCCTCATACGGCGGGTAAGGCCGCGTTAGCGCCTCGTAGAGTGAGTTGCCATAACTCTCCAGGCAGTTGTAGCTGACTGACAACTCGGCTTGCGCGTCGCTCTGGTAGCCCAGGCGGCCCATGCGCAGCGAGGTGGCATGCGGCAGGTACAGGGTGTGCTGGCTCAGGGTCTGCAGGCGGTGTTCGCGCCCGGCCACGAAGCTGCTGCACACGGCGGGCGAGGCGCCGAACAGCTGGAGCAACAGGAAGGAGTGGCGGCGAAAGTTGCGGATCAAGTCGAAGTAGCCCTGGTCACTGATGCCCGGCATCGACCAGTTGTAGTGGATGCCCGAAATCGTCTGCATGCGCCGGCCATAGCGGTGGCCCAGGCCCATGCGGTAGACGCTCTTGGCGCGGCCCACGTTCGAGGCGCCGTAGCGGCCGATCGGAATCGTCTCGTCGGCCGGCAGCCCGCAGGGCATGCTGCCGACCCACAGACGCTCGTCGCCGATTTCGCGGTAGACAAACTGGTGCAGTTGCGTCAGCTCAGCAATGCAGGCCGCGATGTCACCGTGCACGCCGGTGACCAGCTCCAACTGCGACTCGCTGAAATCGGTGGTGATGTGCGGGTGGGTCAGCGCGGAGCCAAGTGCGGCGGGGTGCGGCGTCAATGCCAGGCGGCCGCCCACCTGGGTGCGCAGGCTCTCTTTTTCGACGCCACGTCGAATGCTTTGCAGCCGGCTGTCAGCCAGGTCGCGCAGGCCTTGTTGCAGTGGGTTCAAGCCGGGTCTCCAGCGCCGCCTGGGCGGCGCAAGGCAGCATCATCGTCGATCCGCGCCAGGCTCGCTGGCGCCGCTCCTCAGATCCCCGCGTACCACTCGTAGCCTTCGTCTTCCCAGTAGCCGCCCTTGCCACCGCGGATGTCATCCAGGCTGGCCACGAGTTCGATCGCGCTGACGTACTTGGCGTGCTTGTAGCCGAGCTGACGCTCGACGCGGCAGCGCAGCGGCGCGCCATTGCTCACCGGCAAGGGCTTGTCGTTGAGCTCGTAGGCCAGAATCGTCTGCGGGTGGTAGGCGTCGTCGAAATCGACGCTCTCGTAGTAGCGTGAGTCGGCTGCCGCGGGGCCGGGGTCGTCCATCGAATCGAAGCAGCGGAACACCACGAAGCGCGCCTCGGGCAGTGGCTGGGCCTGGCCGAGCACCTGGCTGAGTTGCACACCCTTCCACTGGCCGATGCAGCTCCAGCCCTCGACGCAGTCGTGGCGCGTGATCTGGGTGCGCGCAGGCATGGCGCGCAATTGGTCCAGCGTGAACTGCACTGGCTTGGCCACCAGCCCGCGCACCGCCAACCGGTAGTCGGCAAAGCCGCCTTGGCGCAACGCCTGGTAGTCGGAGTCGCGCGGCGACAGCGTGCCATTGCTGCGGAACACCGGCGCGATGTGCTTGCGCTCGAACTCCTGCGCCAGGGCCTGGCGCGGCGCCACGATCTTGTGCACAGCGCTGTTGAGCTGCTCGGCGCTTTTGAGCACATCGACGAAAGCGTCGTTGCGCGACAGCCGGTCGCAGCCACTGAGCAGGGCGGCGCCGGCGGCAGCCACCGTGCCGCGCAGCAGGCCGCGCCGATCACGCTGGCTCTTCCTCATAAGGCGCAGGGTCTTGTTCGTGTTCATCACGCTTCCTTGGCGGGCTTGTCGGCCGGCACGGTGTACCAACCCGTGACCATCGAGCGAATCTCGTTCCAGGCTCCGGCGATGATGACCTCGAACAGATGAATCAGGGTGAACAGCAGCAGCCCGGCGGCGGCGATGAAATGCAGCGAGCGGGCCGATTGCCGGCCGCCCAACAGGTCAACCCAGCCGGCGTACACGGCATCCAGCCGCGGCGACATCGCCAGGCCGGCCACCACCACCAGTGGCAAGAGCACGAAGATGACCGTCAGGTAGGCCAAGTTCTGCAGCACGTTGTAGCGCTTGGCGGCCTCGCCCGTCGGGTGCTTGAACTTCAGGTGATCGAGCACGGAGCGGCCGATGCCGCGCAGCTCGGCGCGCGTGGGCAGCAGATCGCGCGCCAGGTGGCGGCTGAACAGGCTGTAGAGGATGTAGGCCACGCCGTTGATGACGAAGACCCAGGCGAAGAAGAAGTGCCAATGGCGGGCCATCGACAGCCACTGCGGCCCAGGCACCGTGGCCCAGCTGGGAAACGCGCGCGACTTGGCCACACCGTCGATCTCGGAGAGCCCGAGTACGCCCGTGGTCTGCCACTCGCGCCCGGCCAGCGTCGTCACGCCCACGGGGCCCTCCGGGGTGTTCCTGGCCTTGATCGACAACCAGGGCGTGTCGAAGTGCGAGTCGTGGCCCCAGTACAGCGCCGGGTGGGCGTTGAAGATGTTCAAGCCGCTCATCAGCATCAGCGTCAAGCTGATGACGTTGACCCAGTGCATCACCCGCACTGGCAAGCGGTGGCGGTAGAGGCGCTGGGCCGCAGCGGTGCGGGGCGGGGTGGCCATCGTGGACTCTCCAGACACCTTGGCACGTGGGACACGGCCGGCCACTGCGTTGTGCTGCGCAGCCCGGCTTGGTCGGCAAGCCGCGTCGCAGATTACGCCCTCAGCGGTAGAAGGCCTCGACCCTGCCCGCGAGCTTGATCAGCAGGGGCTGGCCCTTGCGGTCCAGGGTCTTGCCCGCCGGCACCCGCACCCAGCCCTCGCTGATGCAGTACTCGGCCACGTCGAAACGCTCTTTGTCGTTCAGGCGGATGCCGCCATCGTGTTCGAACACGGCCGCGTGGTGGTGCGGGCTGCGCGGGTCGGTCGAAAGACGGTCGGGCAGCGGCGGCGCCGTGGTTGCGGGGGTGGCTGGGGTCGCTTCGCTAGCATTGGTCATCAGGAATCCTCGCAGGCGGGCACCTGCCAGCCCGCATTCTCAGGCCAATGGCGACAGCGGCGGTCCGCCCGGTGGCGTACGCCGCGTCAGCGCACCACCGGCATTGCGAAGTCGGCGCCGCACGGGGCGCCGTCGCTCCAGCGCTGCATCACGCTCTTCTGGCGCATGTAGAAGCGAACGCCTTCTTCACCGTACACGTGCATATCGCCGAACAGGCTCTTCTTCCAGCCGCCGAAACCGTGCCAGGCCATGGGCACCGGGATCGGCACGCTACGCAGAGACCTTGTGCTTCGTCAACCATTCCTGGAGCGCTGCGTCCACACGTGTTTGCCAGCCCTCTCCGCTTGACCGGAAAGTGTCAACCACGTTCCGTGAAAGGCGTAGGGTTACGCGCTCTTTGGTTGGCGTCTTCTGCGGTCCGCGCACGCCAAGCTTGTGTTGAAGTGACGCAGGCAACGACGAAGCACGACGGAACCCTTTCAGATCTTCCGTCTTCAACTCTCGAACCTCACCGCGAGGATCAGTCAGCGGGGCGCGCTTTGGCATGGCTCTTCACCTCTCGTGAATTGGCTTTGCGAAAGCTGATGACTTTGGCCGTCACTTGGTGGCCTGTGGACACTCGGCTTGCATCTTCTTCAGGAAGATGAGCTGCCTGTCAAGCGCGGCAAGCTGTTCCTGGGCATCGCCGCTCCGTGTGTCTGCATTCGGGTCGACAACGACCTCGCCACTCGTGGTGATGACAAAGCGGGTAAAGCCAACGTACCCGCCCATCCGATTCTTCGCATTCACTCTGCCACAGACAGCTCCTGTACTTGGAAAGTGCGCCACGTCCTCAAACTGCGATGATGCAGGGTCATAGAGCGTGGACATCAGGATCTTGATTCTCTTGGCAGCAGGAGAGTGCTCGCGCTGCCAGGAAAGACAGACGCACCGTAGACAAACGATGAGAAGCGAAGTTCGTGGCGCTCAGCGCGCTCTCCCGTGGCATCCTCATTCAGCAGCGGTTGCACGATGCTGCGATGCTTGCTTTGATTCGCGAGTGCGGCTAAGTGTGGAGCTTGACCATCTGCCGTAAGGCTCCGTAGAGCGATTCCAAGCGCTGCGAACTGCGGCTGCGGGCTCAACAACTGATAGAGCGAAGATGCAGACACCGCTCGCTCCGGCATTGGATTCGTGAGGTTGACACCCAGCGAGTAGTAGAAGACGTGCGCCAGGATGTCCGGAATTGCATGGATAGACTGAACACACGCGATCGCATGAGCCCCCAGCTTGATCATTGTAGTTTCGAAGGCAGCCCTCGCATCTGCCTCCGGGCCGTGAACGGCATACAAGAGGGGTTTGTCTGCGAGATGCGCTTCGGCAAACGAAGCTAGCAACGCCTTTGCTTCTTGGTAGTGATAGGCGGCAAAGTTCTGCCGATCAACTACCGACTTCAGACATGGTCGCGCGAGAGCGAGCTGATCTCTGCCGAAGCGGCGTTCAACCAGTTCACGCGTTTCAGACAAGTGCCAGGTCATTGCGCTCTAACGTGATATCCCCGGCGTTGCGTGGAGGAAGCGATTCCGCTCAAGTCGGCCAGCCGCTGAGCGCGCAGTCGGACAGTCCTGCCTTCTAGGCTTGGCCGCGAGTTGCCTCTTTGGGGAGACACGGCACCGCGTTAGGCGGACCAACAATTCCGGCATGGCAAGGCTTCCTGTGAATGTCTTTGGACAGAGATTGACCGTACCAATGTCGCCGCTCGGCGGGCAATGCGTCAAGCCCGGTGTGGCGATGGATACTGGCGGGGCCGGCGTGCGCGAGCGCGCAGGGCGATCTCAGTGCTCACCTTGCACCAACGCGATGCGCCGGCGCAAGCGCTGGGCCTCTTCAAGCGCGTTGCCGCGCTCAGCCAGCTGGGCCTGCACTTCCAGCCAGGCCAGCAGCGGCCGGCGCCACCCCTGCGCCGAGGCAAGCTCGGCCGCCTCGGCAATCGTGGCCGGACTGGCCTGGCCGGCCTGGAACAACACGGCCGTGGCGATCAAGCGCGACAAGGGGTCGGCGATTCCCTGCAGGGGGGCATCGAGGGCCTTGCCTGCGGCGATGGCCGCGGCGGCGCCCTGTTGGGCCACCGGCAGGCGCTCGATGGCATCACGTGGCAATGCGCGCGCCGCAAGATGCTCTGCGTAGGCGCGCTCGGCGGGTGCGGCGTCATTGCGCAGGCGCTCGAAGCCGGCACAGGCTTCGAACACCAGGCTGGCCACGCGAACCGCGCAGCGCATCAGCTCGGCGCGCGCCACCAGCTCCGGCCGCCCGGTGCGGCCGAGTTGCTCGCGCGCCTGTGCAAACGCGCGGGCCTCGGCTGCGTTATCGCCGGCGAGGTAGGCGGCCGCGGCCTGGTCCAAGGCCGATTTGGAGTTGGCCTGCCAATCGGGCACCGGCGGGCCGCTGGCACACGCGGCGAGGGTTGCGGCCAGGGCCATCGGCCAGAGGAGTGGGCGCGGCCGCTTCATCGCAACTTCAACTCCGTGTCGCGCGCGAAGGGCCACTTGCGGTTGACCTCGTCGACGAGTTGTTCGACCTTGCGCACGGTGGCGTCGACCTCGCTGCGCAAGGCGCCGAGATCCTGCGTCGCCACGCGCGCATTACCGGCCACCGCCTGGGCCTCGGCCAGCAGGGCATCGACCTGCTTGAGCGAGGCGCGGGCTTCGGCCAGCAGGCCACCGAGCTGGACCACGGCCGTGCGGCCTTCGCGCACCAGGCCGTCGGGGCCGAGCACCTGGGCGTCGGCCTTGGCGGCCATGCTGTCCAGGCGCGCCAGCAGGGCGTTGGTGCGAGCCAGCGCGGCGCTGATCTGTTTGGCGTCAGCCTCGCTGCCGAGCACGCCGAGCGCACCGCGCGGGCCCTTGGCCTTCTCGGTGAGGGCCTGCACATTGGTCAGGCTGGTGGCCAGGGCAGCATCCGAGGCCGACAGTTGCGCCAGGTTCTGCAGCAGTTCGCGCGCCGACGCCACCAGGCGCGGCAACTCAGCGGCGGTGTCGCCGATCAGCACCTTGCGCTCGGCCCCGTCGGGCAGTGGCGGATCGGTCGGCACGCCGGTGTAGGCGCGCAAGGTGGCACCCCCCACCAGGCTGCGCACCAGCGTGAACATGCTGGAGGTGCGCAGCCAGCGCACGTCCTTGCGCGGCACGTCGATGACGATGCGGGCGCTGCCGTCCTCGGCCAGCTCGACGCGGCGCACACGGCCGATGGGGAAGCCCGCGAAGGTCATGTCCATGCCCACGCTGACGCCCTCGGAATCGTCGGCCACCAGCACCAGGCGCTGGGTGGCTTCGAAAGCGCCGCGTGCGTACAGCAGGTAGAGCGCCGTGGCACCGACCAGCAACACGAACAGGGCCAGCAGGAGCACAGCCTTGAATTGCAGGCGATCGACGGGCGGGGCTGCGTCGGCGGTGGTGTCCTTCATGGCGGGCGCTGTCGAGGCTCAGTAATAGTTGCCGACCAAGGAGGCGGCTTCGATCACGAGGATAACCACGAACATGCGCACCAGGCCCGACAGCTCGGCGCTGGCACCGCGGCGCTGCTGCGGCGCATTGCTCAGCGCCGAGGCCATCGGCACCAGGGACACGGCAATGCCCAGGAACAGGATCTTCAGCCCGAGGATCAGCGACACCGCCGGGTTGAAGACGTGGCCGACGATGCGGGTGTAGCCCTCCAGGCCCGACACCACCGGGCCATACACCGACAGGTAGGCGACGCCCAAGGTGACGACGCAACTCACCGCGGCCAGCATCAACGCACTGAACAGGCCCGACACCATGCGCGGCAGCACCTCGTCGCGCAGCGGATCGGCGCCAGCAGCGAGCGCAGCAGCCCAGTGGCCCTGCGCGCGCAAGGCCGCCACCTCGGCGGCGTTCGGCAGCGTGCAGCGCAGGGCGGCGAACAGCGCCGCGGTCAGCGGAATCAGCTCGAGCACCAGCACCCGCACCACCATTTCCAGGGCGTACTGGGTCAGGCCGTAGCTAAGTGCGGTGACGATGACGATGCGGATCACGACCACGCTGATCAGCGTCGTGAGCACCGCAAACCAGCCCAGCATCGGCGTGGTGTCTTGCACGAGGTGCCGGGCCAGGGTGTGCCAGCTCTCGCGCCGCCAGGTCGACCGGGTCAGCGCCAGTTCGAGCAGCTGGGCTGCCAGGCGCACGATGCCCCACCAGCCGGCCACCACCTGGCGCGCGGCAGTCGCGGCCTCGGCCGCGGTCTGCTGCGCAGCGTTGGGCGCTGTGTTTCTCATCAGGCAAGCTCCGCGCTGCACGCTACGCGATTCGCCTTGGGAACGGCCCGGCGGCTCATGCGGTCTCGACCCGGGCACGTCCGCTCTGCACCGCAAAGCTGGCCAGCGTCTCGATGCCACTGTCGCGCGCCGTCACGTCACTCACCACGCGCAATGTCACCGTCATCTGCCGTGCGCTCAGGTCGGCAATGCCGTAGCCCTTGCGCTCAGCGTCGGCATAGACGAAGTGCGGGTTCTCGGCCAGGCGCTCGGCGGTTTGCGCGTTGCCGCCCGAGCGCGCAGTGATGCTGGTGCCGCAGAACTCGACGCCGATGGCCGGGCCGGCCGCATCGGCGTAGTCGGCCAGCACATGGCCAACCCAGTTCTCGTGCATGTCGCCGCCGAGCAGCACCGGGTTGGCGACGCGGTGCTGACGCAAGGCATCGACCAGACGCGTGCGCGCGGGCGTGTAGCCGTCCCAGCCGTCGTTCCACAAGCGCTGCCCGGCCCCGCGCTGGAGATCACGCGGGCCGAACAAGGTGCTCTGGCCGAGCAGGTTCCAGCCGCCCTCACCGGCGCTGCGGGCCAGGCTCGCAGCGAGCCATTGCTCTTGCTCAGCGCCGAGCATGGTGCGCGCCGGGTCCAACCAGGCCGCGCACGTGGCCGGGTCAAGTTGCCGCGAACCGAGTGCGCCGTCGCGGTTGCAGGCCTGCGCGCTGCGGTACTGCCGGGCATCGAGCAGGCGCAAGGTGGCCAGTTGACCGAAGCGCATCTGGCCGTACAGGCGCATCTCGGCGCCGCTGCCCAGACCGGCGAGCGCGCGCGTGAGCACGCTCGCGCGCACAGGCATGTGCTCGTAATAGGCCTGGTAGGCCGCGGCGCGGCGTGCCGCGAAGTCAGCCACCGCGGGGCCGCTGTCGCCCGGCGTGAGCGCGGCGTAATCGTTCTGCACTTCGTGGTCGTCCCAGGCCAGAAACCAGGGGCAGGCGGCATGCGCGGCCTGCAGGTCGGGGTCGCCCTTGTAGAGCGCGTGGCGCTGGCGGTAGTCAGCCAAGCTCAGGGTCCAGTGGCCGGTGCCCGGGCGCACCGGGTTGGACGCGCCGGGGTACTCATAGAGGTAGTCGCCGAGGAAGACGATGGCGTCGGGCTGATCGGCCACCAGGTGACGCCAGGCGCTGAAGTGGCCGTGCTCCCAGCGCTGGCACGAGGCGTAGGCCAGGCGCAAACTGGCTGGCTTGGCGTCGGGCGCCGGCAAGGTGCGGGTGCGGCCGACGCTGCTGACCCAGTCGTTACCGGCCCCGCCCAACATGAAGCGGTAGAAGTAACCGCGCGCGCTGTCCAGCCCGCCGACTTCAACATGCACGCTGTGGCCGAGCGCCGGCAGGGCCTGCGCCTGGCCGCTTTGTGCGATGCGCGTGAAAGCCGCGTCGTGCGCCAGCTCCCAGCGCACCGTGATGGGCTCATCGGGCAGGTTGGAGCCACCGAACAGGCCGGTCGACAGCAGCCGGGTCCACAGCACCACGCCGTCCGGCATCGGTGAGCCGCTCGCCACGCCGAGGGTGAAGGGGTTGCTGCCCAGGCGCGGTTGGCTCCAGGCGCTGCGCGGCAGCCAGTAGCAACCGGCTGCGGCGCTCGCCATGCGCAGCAGGTGGCGACGATCAAGCGCTGGCACGCGGCGCGAAGAATGGGTCAAGGGGTGAGCACTCTAGTGCACCGGCGTCGCAAAGCTGGGCGCCAGCACGGCCGGTGCCACCGCGGCGCTGGACGACTCCAGCAGCGTGATGCGCCACAGCGTGCGCGCATGCGCGGGGTCGATCAGGGTGGCGCTGTGCAACAGCGCGGCGTTGTCCCAGACCACCACGTCACCAACGCCATAGCGCACGCTGAGTTGGTACTTGGGCTGGGTGGCGTGCGTGGCCAACTCGTCGAGCAGATCGCGCGCTTCGTCGTCGGGCATGCCGAGGATGCCGAAGGCGCTGCCGGAGACGGCATACAGCGCCTTGCGCCCCGTGACAGGATGCGGCCGCGCGATACGGTGGGTGATGACAGGCATGCGCGCCTTTTGCGCGTCGGTGAGCACCGACGCCACGGTGCGGCTGGCCTCGTCGAGGTTGTTGCGGTTGCCGTAGTGGTGCACACCAAGCAAGGGCTCGATGCGCTGCTTCATCGTTTGGCTCAGGTCGTCGTAGGCGGCGAGCTGGTTGGCGAACAGGGTGTCACCGCCCAGCGCTGGCACCACGCGCGAGTACAAGGTGGTGGCGCGCGCCGGCACCTGCAGGTAGGAATAGTCGGTGTGGAAATAGGAGCCGGCGTCCTGCAGGCCGGTGGGCTGGCCGTCCTGCTTGACGTTGGACAAGATCAGGATGTTGGGGTCGTCCGGGTGGTGGAACTGGTCAATCACATGCGGCTGCGGCGGGCCGATGCGGCGCGCAAACGCCGCAAACTGCGCCGCCGTGATCTGCTGGCCGCGCAATACCAGCATCTGGTGCGCGTAGAAGGCTTGTTCAAGCTGCTTGAAGGCGGCGTCGGCGAGCGGCATCGCAAGGTCGACATCGAGGGCTTGCACGCCGAACAGGGGCGAGAGTGGCGAGAATCCGATCATGGGCAGGCACTCCGGTTGTCGGCAACACAGCAGCCATCATCGCAGACGTGGCCGCATCGCGG
>JANNGJ010000483.1:0-1591 GCA_031403815.1 Burkholderiales bacterium
GCGCACTGGCTGGCGCATCGCTGCGGCGATGGCCGCCGTGTTCCTGCTGGCGCTGTTGGGCAGCGTGCCCTTCATGGGTGGCTTGGTTGCGCTGCTGGCGGTGGTGGCGGGCATCGGCGCGATCGCGCTCTTGCTGGCGCCGGGCCGGGGCGCGGCTGCGCCGACTTAAGCGCGCGCCGCACGACCGGCTGCCTACAAAGCCAGGCGGCCCCGAAGCGGGCGTGCCGCGCTCGAGTGGCTGAGCCACGCACCTGCGCGTCGCAGCCCACTGCCGACGGGCCTCAGCTCTGGATGTAGGTCTCGAGCTGGGCGATCGTCGCCTCATGGTCGATGATGATGTCGTCCATGATGTCGCGGATGGAGATCATGCCCAGCACGGTGGCGCCATCGAGCACGGGCAAATGGCGAATGCGCTTCTCGCTCATCAACGCCATGCAGGCGCGCGTGCCCGTGCGTGGGGCCACACTGATGACGTTGGCCGTCATGATCTCCGCGACCCGCGTCTCCTTCGAGTTGCGGCCCTGTAGCGCGATCTTGCGCGTGTAGTCGCGCTCGGAGAACACACCGACCAGGCGATCGCCGTCCATGACCATGAGCGCGCCCACGCCGTAGCCGGCGAGTGCCTCGAGCGCGGCAAAGACAGTGTCATCGGGGCGCACGTGCCACAGCGCGCCGTCGCGCTGCTTGAGCAGTTGAGAGACTGGCTTCATGTGCACGACTCCTTCCGAGAGGGGCCACCAGATTAACTGATCCTGGCCCGCCTGCCGTGCTCAGCCGGGCCCGCTGCGCCGCTGCTCGCGCAGCATGAACAGGTACAGGCTCTCGACTTTCTCGCGCGCCCAGGGCGTGCGGCGCAGAAACTTCAGGCTCGACGCCACACTCGGGTCGCTCTGGAAGCAGCGCAGCGGCAGGTGCTCGGCCAGGCCCGGCCAGCCGTAGTGCTGCGCCAACCGGGTGACGATGGTTTCGAGTGTCAGGCCATGCAGGGGGTTGCGCGGCTGCGCGGGCGCGGGCTGTTCTTCGAGCATGGCGGCATTCTCGCTTTGCGCCGGCCGAGGCTGTGGCGCCATCGAACCGCGGCCTGCCGGCTGGCACCCTGAGCGCAGGGGTCGGCGCGGCAGACCTGTGGGCCTTGGTTCCTGCGTCGATAGTGCGCGGGCGTTGTGGACACTACCGGCCCGAGCTATCCTCCATGGGCTGGCCGGATTCGAGCGCGAGCGTTCGGTAGCTCAGGTGCAGACCGGCGGCGACACAGGGGCCAGCCGGAGACAACCATGCACACAGCGCCGCCCGCGCCGAGGAATTTTCCGGTCGTTTGTGTCGGCGGTTCGGCCGGTGGCCTGGATGCCTACATTCGTTTGTTGAAACACCTGCCGGCCGACCTGGGGGTGGCGCTCGTGATCGTCAATCACATCACGCTGATGCCAACCCAGTTGCACACCATTCTTCCGAACTACACGACGATGCCGGTGGATCTGATCACCGACCGCTTGTCGATCGAGCCCAACCGGGTCTTCATCATTCCCGAGAACCGGGATCTGCATGTCGAAGACGGCGAGTTCCATCTGAAGCCGATTTCCAAGCCGCGCGG
>JANNGJ010000484.1:0-3922 GCA_031403815.1 Burkholderiales bacterium
CGACGTGGTGCGTCGCGTCAGCCCAGCCCCCACGCCAACGGGTCGGCCGGGTCGAAAACCAGGGTCGCGTCGAGCGTGACGTGGGCGCGGCCGTGGATCGTCGGCAGCACGGCATCGACGGGAACACCAGCCAGCGCAGCAGCGGGACGCGTGTAGCTGGCACTGAACACGCTGCCGATGACGCTTTCCTGGCGCCAGAGCATGCCCGGCGCGAGCTTGTGGTCGGCCGCCAGGCAGGCGATCTTGGCACTGGTGCCGGTGCCACAGGGTGAGCGGTCGTAGGCGCCACCGGGACACAGAACGAAGTTGCGCGCCTGGTTGGCCGGGTCGGCTGCTGGGCCCACGAGTTCGATGTGGTCGATGTCGGCACCGTCGTGCCCGGTGATGGCGTGCCGCTGCAGGGCCTCGCGCAGGCGCGAGGCGAATGCCGTCAGCGAGACGACGGCGCTGGCAGCCAGCGTCTGGCCATGGTCATCGCAGAGGAAGAACCAGTTGCCGCCCCAGGCCACGTCGCCGTGCACGACGCCATGGCCGGCCACCTCGACGGCCACCCGCTTGGCATGCCGATAGGAGGGCACGTTGGCGACACTGGCCGAGCCGTCGGCGTGCAGGGTGGCCGTGACCGTGCCGACCGGCGTTTCGATGCGGTGATCGCCAGGCGCGATGCGGCCCAGGTGCGCGAGCGTGGCGATCACGCCGAGCGTGCCGTGGCCGCACATGCCGAGGGTGCACACGTTGTTGAAGAAGATCACGCCGCAGGTGCTCGCAAGGTCCAGCGGTTCGCACAACAGCGCACCCACCACCACGTCGGAGCCGCGCGGCTCACAAACCAAGGCCCTGCGCCATGCGTCGTGCTCTTCGCGAAAACGCTGGCGTCGCTCGAACAAGCTGCCGCCGCCCAGATCGGGGCCGCCGCTGATGACACAGCGCGTCGGCTCGCCGCCGGTGTGGGAGTCGATGAAGCGGGTGGTCGCGGGCGAACGACGGCTCATGGCGCAAGGGGTTGGCGCTGCGTCAAAACGCGCTCACGTAGCGCTGCATCTCCCAGTCGCTGACGTGGCGGGAGTAGGCCGTCTGCTCGTCGCGCTTCAGGGCCACGAACTCGCGCGTCAGGGTCTCGCCCAGGGCCGCGCTGACGGTAGCGTCGGCCTCAAGGGCATCGAGGGCGGCGCCCAGGCTTTGCGGCAGCAGGTCGATGCCACGCTCGGCGATCTGGGGCAAGGACAGGGCGAACAGGTCGTCTTCGCAATCGGCGCCGGGGTCGAGCTGGCGCTCGATGCCGTCCAGGCCCGCGGCAATCATCCCAGCCAGCATCAGGTAGGGGTTGGCGCTGGCGTCAGGCGCGCGCCACTCGAAGCGGCTGTGCAAGGTGCGCACGAGGGCAGTGCGGTTGTTCGGGCCCTGCGCCACATAGGCGGGGGCCCAGGTGGTTCCGGACAAGGAGCTACCCACGGTAAGGCGTTTGTAGGAGTTGACGGTGGGCGCTGCCAAGGCCGTCAGCGCCGCGGCGTGCTCCAGCACGCCCGCAATGTATTTGCGCCCGAGCGGCGCCAGGGTGGCCGCCGTGTCGAGCGAGCCGTCTTTGCGGTGCGGCGCAAACAGGTTGTGGGCGTTGTCGCCGCTGCCTTGCCACAAGCTGGCATGGCAGTGCATGCCGCTGCCGGGCTGGTTGGCGAAGGGCTTGGGCATCATCGAGAAGACCAGGCCGTGGCGCTCGGCGATGGCTTGGGCCGCCAGTTTGAACAGCATCAGGCTGTCGGCCGTGGCCAGGACTTCGGCGTAGGCGAAATTGACTTCGTACTGGCCGTGGGCGTCTTCGTGGTCGAGCTGCAGCACGTCCAGGCCGCAGCGCTCCAGGGCGTCGTGCAGATCGCGCAAGAACGGCATCTGGCGCGGCAGGCTCTTCAAGTCGTAGCTCGGCTTGTCGAGGCGGTCGGCGTCGTCGGCCGGCAGCCAGGTGCCGCCCTGCTGCTTGAGCAGAAAGAACTCGGGCTCGATACCCACGCGCAGGCTCCAGTCGTGCTGTGCCAGGCGGGCGATGGCGCGTTTGAGCACCTGGCGCGGGCAGGCGTCAAACGGCTCGCCGCCGACGAAGCCGTCGCCGACGATGCGCGCCACCCCCGGCAGCCAGGGCAGGGCTTGAGCCGTGCTGGCGGCGCCACGCGCCATGTACTCCGAGCGCTGCCCGGTGCGGGCCAGGCCGGTGCCGGCGATCGACGGGCCGGAGAAGCCGGCGCCGATGGCCAGCACGTCGTCGAGGTGCGCCAGGGGCACGAGCTTGCCCTTGGCCACGCCGTGCAGGTCGGTGAACTGCACCAGCAGGGTGTGCACGCCCTCGGCTTGCAGGCGCTCGCGCAGGGCTTTCATGGTCGCGCCGCCAACACCGACTCGCGCAGCAAGCCAAGCGCTTCGTCGAACACGGCCTGCGGCGTCGTGAGGGGGAACAGGAAGCGCACCACGTTGGCGTTGACGCCGCAGGTGAGCAGGATCAGCTTGCGGTTCAAGGCCTCGGCCTGTACGCGCTTGGTAATCTCGGCGTCGGGCTCGCCACTCGCATTTGCGAACTCGACGGCGACCATGGCGCCGAGGCCGCGCACGTCGGCGATCTGCGGCACTTGCGGGCGCAGACTGGTCAGCAGGCTCTTGAGCTGATCTCCCAGCATGGCGCCGCGCTCGGGCAGTTGTTCCTCGGCCATGACGTCGATCACGGCATGCGCCGCGGCAATCGCCAGCGGGTTGCCGGCATAGGTGCCGCCCAGACCGCCGGGCGCGGGCGCGTCCATGATCTCGGCGCGGCCGGTCACGGCCGAGAGCGGAACGCCAGCGGCCAGGCTCTTGGCGATGGTCATCAAATCGGGCACCACGCCGAAATGCTCCATGGCAAACATCTTGCCGGTGCGGCCGAAGCCGGTCTGGATTTCGTCGGCGATGAGCACGATGCCGTGCTCGTCGCACAAGGCGCGCAGCCACTTCACGGCCTCGATCTGGATCACGTTGAAGCCGCCTTCGCCCTGCACCGGCTCGAACACGATCGCGGCGACGCGGCTGGGCTCGATGTCGGCTTTGAACAGGTGCTGCACCGCCTTCTTCGTCTCCTCGAGGCTGGCGCAATGGCAAGGGAAGGGCGCGTGGTAGATCTCGGGCGGGAAGGGGCCGAAGCCGGCCTTGTAGGGCTGCACCTTGCCGGTGAGGGCCACCGCGAACATGGAGCGGCCGTGGAAGGCGCCGCCGAAGGCGATCACGCCGCTGCGCTTGGTGTGGGCGCGGGCGATCTTGATGGCGTTCTCGATCGCTTCGGCACCGGTCGAGAAGAAGGCCGTCTTCTTGGCGTGTGTGCCTGGCGTGAGCTGGTTCAGCTTCTCGGCCAGCGCGATGTAGCCCTCATACGGCACCACCTGGTAGCAGGTGTGGGTGAAGCGCTTGAGTTGGGCCTCGATGGCCGCCAGCACCTTGGGGTGACCGTGGCCGACGTTCATCACGGCGATGCCGCTGGCGAAATCGATGTAGCGCTGGCCCTGCACATCCCACAGCTCGGCGCCCTCGGCGCGCTCGGCGAAGAAGCTGCCCATCACGCCCACGCCGCGCGGCGTGGCCGCGGCCTTGCGGGCCATCAGTTGTTCGTTCTTGGAGTGGTTCATGGCTTTTCTTTCGTGGGCTCCCGTTCGCCCTGAGCTTGTCGAGGGGGCTTGTTCCGATCATCCTGAGCTTGTCGAAGGAAGGGCTTCTACAGGCTCGGCCCGAGCGGGCGAGGCGAGGCGAGGCGAGGCGAGGCGAGGCGAGGCGAGGCGAGGCGAGGCGAGGCGGGGTTGGGTTGGGTTGGGTGAAAGTCAGGCCGGGTCGATGCGCAGCCAGGTGGTTTTCAGTTCGGTGTACTTGTCCAGCGCATGCAGGCTCTTGTCGCGCCCGTTGCCGCTTTGCTTGT
>JANNGJ010000485.1:0-11524 GCA_031403815.1 Burkholderiales bacterium
GTTCGGTCGCCAGGTCGGTCAGAGGGTCCGCTGCAGAACGCCGTTAGGAGTCATCAGCTTACTCGCGCCCGATGGGACTGAGTGCTGTTTTGTTGATCCGTAGGTCCCTGGTTCGAGCCCAGGTCGGGGAGCCAAGCATTCAGACAAGCCTCGTGCGAAAGTGCGGGGCTTTTTGCTGTCCAACCGTCACGTGAAGAGATCGATGATGAAGCACCTCCTGGCAAGCGCCCTGTTCTCGTTCGGCCTGCTCCTGAGTGGTTGCGGCGGTGGCAGTGATGAGGCGGCCCCGGGCCCCACCACGCTGCAAGTGAGCGACACCACCGTGGGCACCGGCACGGCGGCCGCCGCGGGCAACACCCTCTCACGGTGAACTACACGGGCTGGCTGTACAGCGCGTCGGCAGCAAACTCTCGCGGCGCACAGTTCGACACGTCAGTGGGCAGGGCGCCCTTCCAGTTCAGGCTGGGTGCCGGCCAGGTGATCGCGGGTTGGGACCAGGGCTTGGTCGGCATGAGGGCCGGCAGCACACGCACGCTGATCATCCCGAGCGCTCTCGCCTATGGCAGCGCGGGCGCTGGCGGTGGCCTGATCCCGCCCAATGCCGCTCTCGTCTTTGCGGTGGACTTGCTGGCGGTGCAGTAGACGGCCCAGGTGGGGGAGCGAGGCCAGAGGCCGCAGGCCCGTGACGTGTGAACGTTGCGGGCCTCTTGCTTTGGGGACTCCGGGCGGCGTCAAGCCTGACCAATGCGCCTGAAGGGATGGCTGGCAAGCCTCTGGTCGTACTGCGGCGATCAGTACACAGGTATGTACTCGACGGCGCCGGTTTCACCGTCGTAGATCATCTCGTACGGGAACCAGTAGATCTCCTCGTAGCCCCAATCGTCAATGTACGCATAGCCGATGTAGATGGTCCCAAGGCTCAGCGCCTGCGCAAACTGGTAGTTGGCGTACTGGATGCCGTCACGCTGCGCCATCTTCTTGGTGGTCTTGTACTTCTTGACAGCGACGTCGCCCTTCTTGTCGTGCTTGACCTGCATTCCGGCGATCTTGCCGTCTTTCACATCCACGGACACGCTGTGGCCGTTCTTCTTGTTGATCTCGTGCTTGCCGTTCTGCTTCAGCTTGCCGCCGACCATCTTCTGGCCATTGTTTTGGACATGTTTCTTTTCCTTCTTCTCCTTCTTCTCGTTCTGCGGTGCGGCCATCGCAAGCTCGCCCAGTGAGACAAAGCCAGAGGCGGCAAGCAAGGTGGTGAGGCGGCGGCGGGTCGTGTTCACGGCGTGTCTCCGATCTGTATGTTCATTGGCATGAGCAAATCTAGGGCTGCCGTCGCCGACACACCAGGGTCCTTCGCTGATTCCGTCGTAGGACGGGACGCAACTCAAGCGCCTACGCACTTTGCGTTCGCCCCCAGCAGGTTCCGTCGCAGGATCGCCCTTCACCTTGAGCGTCCGGGATGTCATGGCGGACGACGTGCTTGAGGCTTGGTGCGAGCCCGGGTCGGGGAGTCAAGCATTCAGACAGGCCCGTGACGTGTGAACGTTGCGGGCTTCTTGCTTTTGCGGTCCCGGAAGGTGCCTATCGAGGATCCCCTGGTCGGTATTGCGGTCGGGATCACCGCATTTGCCGCCTTTGGCGCCACGGGGCCAAGTATTGCTTGACACGGGGGTTCGACGGCGCATCATGTGTCCAGGGGGGTTACCTGTTTACCAGCCTGAAGGAGTTGGAACATGACGGTTTACATGGTCGAGCGATCCCTCAAGGGAATCCAGATGGACGACCTGGCAAAGGCACAACAAGGGGCGATTGCTACATCCCAGCAGTTCACCGCAGACGGCACGCCGGTGCGCTATATCCGGTCAACGTTTGTCCCTGAAACCGGGTCGTGCATGTGCTTGTTCGAAGCGCCAGGAGTTGATGCGGTCAGGCGCGTGAACGAGCAGGCAAAGATTCCATTTGATCGGATCACAGAGGCACTTGATCTCACGCCTTAGCAGTGGCGCAGGGCGGTTCCTCCGCAGACTTGGGTGGGTCAAGGTCGGGGAGCCGCCATTCATGGGGCCAGAGGCCGGAGGCCCGTGACGTGTAAATGTTGCGGGCTTCTAGCTTTTGGAGGATCCCGTGGTCGGGATTGCGTCGGGATTGGTCGGAGGCCACCGCCGGCTTCACCGCCTACACCGCCTACACCGCCTTCACCGCCTTCACCGCCTTTGACGGCATCGTTGTCTCGCATCCCCGAGGTCCAGCGCCCGCCCAACTACAACTGTCGGCAAAGATGCTGAGGCAGGGGGTGGGGAGTGATCACCAGGGCCATGATTGGCAAAGTCAAGTGGATGTATTTCCGCCAGAACCGCTGTGTATCCGGGGGTCGGCGTGGCTGCCAATTCGTAGACACACTGTGCGACCCCCGGAACTCGTGCTCGTGCTTAGAACGCCACGCGCAAGCCCACGGTGACCGCGCGAACGTCGGCCTTCTCACCGTCAAACTCGGCACGGCTGAAATCGGCGCCCAATTCAATGCGGGTCGTCTTGCTGATTGCGTACGCGCCATAAAAACCATAATAGGGCGCTGCGTTGGTCTCAGAGACTGAGGCACTGCCGAGACCGCTGACCGCGCCGGAGACCTTGGTCTTGAGCGACACGATGCCCAGGCGGGCACCCAAGCTGAGGCTGTCTGCGACCGGAACTTCAAATGCAGCGCCGAGGCTCAGGCCGTTAGCCGTTGCGCTCCCGGACAACCCTGAATCCGCAAACTTGACCTTGCCAAAGTCGATGTAGCCGAGTTCTGCTGAGATGCCGTTGCCGTACGCGTAGCCGCCGGTCAACTTGAACGCGGTGCCAGTCTTGTCGCAGGACGCGATACCCGTGCAATCGACATCGGCGCGACCCTGACCCACAGCCCCGCTGACATACATCTGTGCCATGGCGCCACTGGAAGCGATGGATGCAAGGATTGCGATTGACACCAAAGTGCTTGATTTCATTCTTGTTGCCTGGAGAAACCGCAACATTGCGGTGGCGCAATGTACGAACGAAATGAGTGCACTTGCGATTTCCCCCCGACGCAGAAGGGCAACTGTCGCAGTTCGCCCACGTAGGGCCGGCACATTGTGCTGATGAGTAAGCACCGCTTGCACTGATTCCCGCTCGTAACAGCCTCGTAGGCTGTCCACGTCGGGGAGCGTTCCCTGATACGTCACAAAGGAGTCATCCAGGACAGCACCTCTACCGCCCGCCCTTCGCTCTCATCGCTTCGCTCCCCCGTCAGCGCCCTCGGCATCACAGCTCTGGGCGCTTTTTCACGTCCGTTCACCAAGGGGCAGCCCCACAGTCCTACACGGGCTTCTTGCTTTTGTGGTCCTGGCAGGTGCCTATGAAGGATCCCCGGGTCGTGATTGGGTCGGGATCAGGACTGAAGTCGCGCTCAAATTCCATTGAGCAACTCTGCCGTCGCGGCGCCGCGCCCAGGTGGTATCAATGCTCGGATGTTTCACACGTTTGACCGAGGATAAGTGTCATGACTGTCCCCAACTCAACCCACGCAGCGCACCCAGGCGCTGGCGCTACTCAAGCGGCAGGGGATGACACGGCTCTCGGAGTTCAGTGAAGCGGGCATCACGGCCACTACCGTGGGCCGCATGGCGCGGGCCGGGGAGCTTGTGCGACTTGCCCGTGGGCTCTACCAACTTCCCGATGCCGCTCTCGACGCCCCGCAATCGCTGGCCGAAGCGGCTCGGCTGGTGCCCAGGGGCGTCATCTGCCTGGCCTCGGCGCTGGCTTTCCACGGCCTCACCGACCTCATGCCGCCGAAGGTCTGGCTCGCTATCGGCCGCAAGGACTGGCGCCCACGGCTCACCTATCCGCCGTTGCGCATCGCCCGGTTCGCTGATGAACTACTGCGGCGCGGCGTCGAACACAAAAAGGTCGCCGGCACCTCCGTGCCCGTGTTCGGAATCGCCAAGACGGTGGCGGACCTGTTTCGCTACCGTCGAACAGTGGGCGATGCGCTGGCCATCGAGGGCCTTCGTCAGGCGCTGCGCCAGCGCAAGGCCACGCCGGCGGAGATCTCTCGCGAAGCTGCAGCCGCGGGAGTGTGGGCCACGATGGAGCCCTACCTCATGGCGCTGACCAGTGATGCCTGATCGCACGCGCAACATTGGCGCCTCGGTGCGCCAGCGACTGTTGAATCTGGCGCATGCGCGTGGCCAGCCGATGGACATTCTGCTCACACGCTATGCGCTCGAGCGCCTGCTGCACCGCCTGAGTCTCTCGCCGCACCGCGAGCGCTTCGTACTGAAGGGCGCGATGCGAACGACGGTGTGAGCATCGACCTGAAGGGGCTGACGATCAATGCCATCCGCGAAGAAGCCGAATACGGGGGCTCTCGGCTTCGCACAACGGCTGCGCTGGCCGGTGCGCGTATTCAGATCACGGTGGATGTCGGGTTCGGCGATGCCGTGGACCCGGGCGTCGAGGACATCGACCTCCCGGTGCTGCTCGACATGCCCTCGCCTCACCTGCGCGCCTATCCGCCGGCGACCGTCATCGCCGAGAAGTTTCATGCCATGGTGATTCTCGGACGAGCCAACAGCCGCATGAAGGACTACTACGACGTTTGGATGCTGACCAGCACATTCAAGTTCGAGCCAGAACGGCTGCGGCGGGCCATCGCGGCGACGTTCGCTCGCCGAAACACGGTCGTCCCGACAGACGTTCCCGACGGTCTCAGCGACGCCTTTGCTGCAGATGCCGGCAAGCAGCGTCAATGGGATGCCTTTGTGCGTGACCTCGCTGGCCCGGTTCCCGGCCTTGGTCTGATCGTCAGCGACCTTCTGCACAGACTGACATGAGATGCCGCGCAACTTGCGGCTGCTGCATGACTGAGGTCAGTTCGTCCCCGCACTCAGCGCAGCCCGACACCTATGCCACCGGCGCGCCAACACACGGTGTCCAGCAACAATGCATCCCATGTCCGACGAAAACCAAGCCGTCCTGCCGGCCTCCTTCATCGCCCTGTACCTGGCGCCCGGCCGCCCCAAGCCCAGCGCGCCGCACGCCCAAATCGCGCAGCGCTACGAGTTCTGTGAAGACCTCGCGACGATGCTCGTGGACCACGCCCAGACCAAGCTGTGGGAGTTGGGCGTCACGGAGCGCGATGTCCTGGAGCGAACCCACGCGGGGCTGCTAACGGAGCCCTCGAGCGTCACGCCGGCCGAGGCCGAGTGGGTCTTGCGCAGACTGGCCGAGCTGCTCGGCTGGCAGGGTGCGTGGCCCGCGCCGCTCTGAGCTATTGCTTGCCTGCGGCATACGCTTGCTCGAACTGCCGCTTCGAGCGGATGTAGTGGTTGGCGCACTCCGTCATCACGTCGTTGCTCGGGTTGCCGTCGCACTGTGCGGGCTTCTTGTAGAACTGGCTCCAGGCGCGCTCCTTGCGCGCAGCCGCCTCGAGGGCCTCATTGCCTGCGCCGCCCGATGCCTTTTGCTGGTCTGCTCGCAATTGCCGCGCTTGCTCATCACGCAGGTGCTTGGCCTGGGCTTGTTCGGCCGCATCGCGCTGCAATGCCTTACTGTTTGATGGCGGCGCGGCGGCGGCGGCGTCGCCGCGCGTCAACGCGTGGAAACCTGCCATGGCGTCAGACAGCGCGCCCTGAATCCGGCCGGTGCCCACCTGGAAAACCACCGCAGCCCCGATCAAGGCGCCGATGACGGCACCGGCCGCAATCTGCAACGGACGCAGGCTCATGGGGGGGGCGCACCCATGCCATGCCGCTTGTGATCGGCGTGCGAGGTCGCACCGTGGTGACCGCAGGCATCGCAGATATAGGGCGAACCCACGGCGCTGGACTCGATGATGGCGGCGATGACGATGGCTGTGGGCAACGCAAACACGCCGATGCCGAACACGGAGACCAGGCTGGCGAACAAGCGGCCCAGCGAAGTCAGCGGCACCATGTCGCCGTAGCCGATGGTGTTGAAGGTGACAGTGGCCCACCAGAAGGTGGCCGGCACACTGGAGAACACCTCGGGCTGGCGCTGGTGCTCGAACTGGTACAGCAGTGACGAGGCGAGGTAGACGAACATCACCATCAACACCACCGCCACGAGCAGCAGCTCTTTGCGCCGCGACAGCGACACCGACAAGCGGTCGAGCGCGGCCTCGAACTCATAGAGGTGGAAGACCTTGAGAAGACGCACCAGGCGCACGATGCGCAGAAAGCGCAGGTCCCACGGCGTCCAGTAGGTGGCGATGGCCACCAGGTCGAGCAAGGAAAGGGGTTGGGTCATGAAGCGCAAGCGCCCCGCCACCGGCCGCGACAAGTGGTGCTGCTCGACACAGGTCCAGACCCGTGCCAGGTACTCGACGATGAAGATGCCCGTCGAGATCGCTTCGAACCACCACAGGGTCCTGGCGAGTTGAGCATTGATGCCGGGCAGGGTCTCCAGCGTCACCGAGACGGCATTGGCGATGATCAGGGCGGCCAGAAAGTAGTTCACCCAACGGGCCGTGAGATTGCGCGAGTCGGGTGCGTGCAGGATGGCAAACACCTGGGCCCGCAGTCGCCGCCAGGTGTGCGGCTTCGGCTGGTTGGTCGCGTCGAGAGGCGGAACGAGGGTGTCGTCGGTCATGGCGGGTCGGATTGGATGGCACGCATTCTGCCCAATCGCAGCCCTGCCCACGCCCAATCGGTCGAAGGTGCCTCTTTAGAATTCGAGCCATGCCCTCTGCCCTGCCTGAGTTTGTCGAATCTCTCGGCGCCGGCGTCTACGCCATCGACACCGGCTTTCAGCGTGCGCGCTTCGACGCCGCCTACTTGCTGGTTCACGCCGGCCGCGCCGCTTTCATCGACATGGGACCGAACCCGGCGGTGCCGCGGCTGCTGGCCGCTTTGACCGCCCTGGGCCTGGCGCGCGATGCGGTCGACTTCGTGATCCCCACCCACGTGCACCTCGATCACGCCGGCGGCGCGGGCCTGCTGATGCGCGAGTTGCCGGCCGCGACGATGGTGGTGCACCCGCGCGGCGCACGCCACATGATCGACCCGAGCGCGCTCTACCAGGGCGCCCTGGCGGTGTACGGCGCCGCCGAAATGGAACGCTCTTACGGCAGCGTGGTCGCCGTCGATGCGGCGCGCGTGCGCGTCAGCCACGACGGCATGGACCTGACGCTCGGTGGCGACCGCGTGTTGCACCTGATTGACACCCCCGGCCACGCCCGCCACCACCACTGCATCTGGGACGCCACCAGCCTCGGCTGGTTCAGCGGTGACACCTTCGGCTCGGCCTATCGCGAGTTCGATACCGAGAACGGCGCCTGGGTGTTCCCCAACACCGTGCCGGTGCAGTTCGACCCACCCGCCCTGCGCGCTTCTGTCGAGCGCCTGATGTCCTTCAAACCGGCCTGCCTCTACGTCACCCACTACAGCCGGCTCGGCGATGCGCCGCGCCTGGCAATGCGTGTGCTGGCCCTGCTCGACGCCATGGTGGCCGTCGCGGAGCGTCATGCCGGCGCACGTGATCGCCACGCAACCCTGGTACGTGAACTCACTGCGCTCTACAGCCGCAGCTTGACCGAACACGGCGTGCAAGACCTGCCGGCGAAAATGCCCCTGCTGGCGATGGACATCGATCTCAACGCCCAGGGCCTGGACGTGTGGCTCAGCCGCCCGCCCGCGCAACAAGGACAGCCCACGCCATGAACTCGAACATCCACTTCGGCCTGCAGGGTCGCAGCATCGTCATCACGGGCGCGGCCCAGGGCATTGGTGAAGCCTGCGCGCGCAGGCTCACGGCCGACGGCGCCGAGGTGGCGCTCTGGGACGTGGATGACGTGCGCGGCGAGGCCTTGGCCGCAGCCCTCACAGCCGGCGGTGCGCGGGCCATTTTTCAGCACTGCAATGTGGCCAGCGCCGCTGAGGTGAATGCCGCGCTGGCCGCCAGCGTGGCGGCCCTGGGCCGTATTGACGGCCTGGTCAACAACGCCGGCATCTTCAAGGCCTCGCCCTTCCTCGACATCAGCGAGGCTGACTGGGACGCGGTGATCGACGTGAACCTGAAAGGCCACTTCCTGGTCGGCCAGGCCGTTGCCCGCCAGATCGCCCTGCAAGGCGGCGGCGGCGCCATCGTCAACATGAGTTCGGTGAACGCGCGGCTGACGATTGCCAGCATCGCCAGCTACAACGCCAGCAAGGGCGGCATCGATCAGTTGACGCGGGTGATGGCGCTGGCGCTGACAGAGCACGGCATCCGCGTCAATGGCGTGGCCCCCGGGACCATCGCCACCGAGCTGGCGGCCAAGGCGGTGCTGACCAGTGACGAAGCCAAGGCCCGCATCCTGAGCCGCACGCCCATGAAGCGCCTGGGCGAGCCCGACGAAATCGCCTCCGTGGTGGCCTTCCTGCTCAGCGATGCGGCCAGCTACATGACAGGCGAGACCGTGCTGGTCGATGGCGGACGCATGACCCTGAACTACGTGGTTTGATCCTGGAGGCGTTTGCCGTCAGCACCGGCGTCGTCGCGCTCGGTGAGATGGGCGACAAGACGCAGTTGCTCGCACTGTTGCTGGCCGCGCGCTACCGCGCACCGCGCACCATCACCCTGGGCATCCTCGTGGCCACCCTGCTCAACCATGCCCTGGCCGCCGCGCTGGGCGCGTGGTTGACGCAACTGCTCAACCCGCAATGGCTGCGCTGGGGCCTGGGCGCCTCTTTCATTGCCGTGGCCGTGTGGATGCTCGTGCCCGACAAGGCGGGCGCGGTTGGCGCAGGCGCAGAGCACTCCCGATTCGGGGTCTTTGGCGTCACGGTCGTCGCCTTCTTCCTGGCCGAAATGGGCGACAAGACCCAGATCGCCACCGTCATGCTCGCAGCGCGCTACCAAGACATCCTCAGCGTCACCGCCGGCACGACCTTGGGCATGATGGTGGCCAACGTGCCCGCCGTCCTGCTCGGCGACAAGGTGGTGAAGTGGGTGCCGATCGCCTGGGTTCACCGCGTTGCTGCGGCGGTATTCGCAACGATTGGCGTGCTGCTTCTGGCGGCACAATTGAGCGCATGAAATACCTGCACACCATGGTCCGGGTCACGGACATCGAAACCTCGTTGCGCTTCTATCGCGACGCCCTCGGCCTGGACCTGCTGTCACGCCGCGACCATGAGGCCGGCCGCTTCACCCTGGTCTTCCTGGCTGCACCGGGCGACCACAGCGCACAAGTCGAGTTGACCCACAACTGGGACCCGGAGGCCTACAGCGGCGGGCGCAACTTCGGCCACCTGGCCTATGCGGTCGATGACATCTACGCTGCCTGCCAGCGCCTGGCCGACAACGGCGTGATCATCAACCGCCCACCGCGCGACGGCCGCATGGCCTTCGTGCGCTCACCCGACAACATCTCGGTCGAGTTGCTGCAGGCGGGCGAGGCGCTGGCCCCGACCGAGCCTTGGAAGTCGCTGCCCAACATCGGCGTCTGGTAGGCGTGTACCTGCCCAAGCACTTCGAGCAGAACGATGCCGGGCTGCTGGCCGCGGCGATGCGCGCGCATCCGCTCGCCACCCTGATCGTCATGACCGCTGACGGACCGACGGCCGACCTGATTCCGCTCGAGTTCCATCCGGAGATCGGTGCGCACGGCACGTTGCGCGGCCATGTCGCCCGTGCCAACCCACTGTGGCGCGCGGCCGGCAGCAGCGCACTGGCGGTGTTCCAGGGCCCGCAGGCCTATGTGTCTCCGAGCTGCTACCCAAGCAAGCGCGAGCACGGCAAGGTGGTGCCGACCTGGAACTACACCATGGTGCAGGGGCGCGGCACGCTGCGCGCGATTGAAGACGCGCCCTGGGTGCATGCCCTGGTCACCCAGTTGACTGACCGCCATGAGTCGGCCCAGCCGGCCCCCTGGGCCGTGAGCGACGCACCCGACGACTATGTGCAGCAGATGCTGCGCGCCATTGTCGGCATCGAGATCACATTGACGTCGCTGGTGGGCAAATGGAAGGTGTCGCAGAACCGCAGCGAGCCGGACCGGCTCGGTGTCGCTGCGGGCCTCTCGCGTGGTGCGGACGAAAACGCCCAGGCCATGGCCGCGCTGGTGCGCGGGCCCTCAGCGTAGGGCGCTGGCCTGCCGCGCCAGCGCGGTGATACGGGCCCAATCGCCCGCCTCCAGCGCATCGGCCGGCGTCAGCCACGAGCCGCCGCAGACTTTCACGTTGGGCAGCGAAAGGAATTGCGGCGCTGTCTCGACGGTGATGCCGCCGGTGGGGCAAAACACCACGTCGGGAAAGGGACCGGCCAGCGCGCGCAGCAGGCTCGCGCCGCCTGCGGCGGTGGCCGGAAAAAACTTGAGGAATGACAGGCCGTCGGCATTCGCGGCCATCACTTCACTGGCCGTTGCCACCCCGGGCAGCAAGGGCAGCTTCGCGTCGCGACAAGCCGCGCCGATCTCGGCCGTGTAGCCGGGGCTGACGCCGAACTGGCAGCCGGCGTCGCGCGCCGCGCGCACGTCGGCCGCGCTGCGCAGGGTGCCAGCGCCGACGATGGCCTCGGGCACCTCGCGCGCAATTGCTGCCATGCAGGCCAGTGCCACCGGGGTGCGCAGCGTCACTTCGAGCACACTCACGCCGCCGGCAACGAGGGCGCGCGCCATCGGCACGGCGTGCTCCACGCGTTGCAGCACGATGACGGGGATGACGGGGCCGAAGCCTACGAGCTCAAGCGTGTTCTGGATGGCAGGCATGAAGTGATCTTCCTTGGGCATACATCAATCGCGGCGGGTGTCTTGCCGAGCAAACGCCGCAGATCCGGCTTCGCCGGGCCGTTGGCGTTGCCCCCTTGCGGGGGAGCGGCGAAGCCGCTTCGGGGGTGGTCTCATAACCAGGTGCAGGCGCCCTGCTCTGCGCTGGTCACGCATCTGCGCATGCCAGCGAACAGATCACGGCCCAGGCCATGGGCGCTCTGCTCAGCGTGGTCGGTGCTCTGGTGAGCCACGCTGCGCGCATCCCAAGTGGCGGCGTCAACCAACGCATCGAGCGTGCCCGCCACCGCGTCGAGGCGTATCAAGTCGCCCGTCATGACTTTGGCCAGCGCCCCGCCCGCGAGGGCCTCGGGGCTGACATGGATGGCGGCCGGCACCTTGCCCGAGGCGCCGCTCATGCGCCCGTCGGTCACCAGCGCGACCTTGAAGCCCTTGCCCTGCAACACCGCCAGCGGCGGCGTGAGCTTGTGCAGCTCGGGCATGCCATTGGCGCGCGGGCCCTGAAAGCGCACCACGGCGATGAAGTCACGCTCCAGCTCGCCGGCCTTGAAGGCGGCATGCAAGCCTTCCTGGCTGTCGAAGACAACGGCAGGCGCCTCGATGACCCAGCGGTCTTCGGGCACCGCGCTGGTCTTGATGACGGCGCGGCCCAGGTTGCCATCGAGCAGCTTCAGGCCGCCCGTGGACGCAAAGGGCTGGGCTGCGCCACGCACGACGCTGTCATCACCACTGGCCACCGGCCAGGCGCGCCAGACCAGTTTCGGGGTGCCGTGCTCCAGC
>JANNGJ010000486.1:0-4495 GCA_031403815.1 Burkholderiales bacterium
GGGCGCCATCTTTGCGCTGACCGGGCTGGACTTCCTCGGCTACGGCCTGCCCGCGCCCACGCCGAGCTGGGGCGAGCTCATCGACCAGGCCCTGCAGACGCAGAACCGCGACAAGCTGTGGTTGATCCTGTCGCCCTTCACCGCACTGACCATCACGCTGGTGCTGGTGGTGTTCATCGGCGAGTCAGTACGTGAAGCCTTCGACCCCAAGCAGTTCGCGCGCTATGAATAGCCTGTCCGTGCGCCTGGCCCAGGCCGCGCTGTGCGCGTGGGCTGCGTTGTTTTTCGCCCCTGTGCAAGCCGCTGCGCCCGCCGCTGCGGCTGCGACTGCATCCGCCCCGGCACCGACGGCGCGCATCACACTGCCTGCCGACATCAAGTGGGTCACCAACGAAGAAGACCCGTCCATCGGTTCGGCCAAGGCGTTGCGCGGCGGCACCTTCAATTCGAGCATCGATTCCTACCCGCTCACCTTCCGCCTCGTGGGCCCGAACTCAAACGACGCCTTCGCGAGCTGGAACCGGCAATTCACGATGAGCTTCCCGCTGGTGATTCGCCACCCCAGCTCCGACAACTTCATCCCCTGGATGGCCACGCACTGGGCGATTGCTGCTGACCAGCGCACCCTGTACTTCAAGCTCGACCGCGACGCTCGTTTCAGCGATGGGAAACCCGTCACGGCGCGCGACTTCGTCTTCACATTGCGGCTGATGCAGTCCGAGCACATCGTCGACCCGTACTACAACAGCTACGCCAAGCGCTTCTTCGAGTCGGTGGACGCCATAGACGACCACACCCTGCGCATCGTCGGCACACGCGCCAGCTGGCGCCCGCTGGAAGACTATGCCGGCCTATGGCCCACGCCGGCCCACGCCACCGTGCTGGACGCCGACTGGGTCAAGCGCAGCAACAACCAGTTCCAGATTGCGCCCGGCCCGTATGTCGTCAGCGAGGCGGTACGCGGCCAGTCCATCACCTTCACGCGGGTGCCCAAGTGGTGGGGCGACGGCAAAAAGCGCTTCCAGGGCCTGTTCAACTTCGACGCCATCCAGCTGCGCCAGATTCCCAGCGAACGCCGGCTGGACTGGCTGCGCCGCGGCGAACTCGACCTGATGCAGGCCGGCTCTGCCCGCGAATGGAACGAGGAGTACACCTTCCCTGCCGTGCGCAACGGCTGGCTCAAGCGTGCGCGCATCTTTGGCAGCCGGCCGGTGGGCATCAGCGGCCTGCACATGAATCTGGAAGCGCCGATCTTCAAGAACCGCGACTTCCGCATCGCCATGCAGTACCTGTTCAACTTCGAGCGGGTCAACAACAACCTGATGTTCGGCGACTTCACGCGCCAAAACTCCTTCTTCGAAGGCACGCCCTACGCCCTACCCACGCCCTGGCCGTATCAGTTCGACCCCGCCAAGGCACGCGAGCACTTGACTCTGGCCGGCTACCGCCGGCCGGCCGAGATCCGCGCGCGGACCTGGTGGGGGCGCCTTGGCAATGTGGCCTACGGCCTGTTGTTCACACGCTCCGACACCGATGACGTGCTCGTCAACGCCAAGGGCGAGAAGGCCAGCTTCAGCGTCATCTACGGCAGCAAGGGGCTGGAACGCCACCTCACAGTCGTGCAGCAGGAGTACCGCCGCGCCGGGGTGGACATGAAGTTGCGCCTGCTGGAGCCCGGCACCGCCTTCGAGCGCGGGCTAGAGCGCAAGTACGAGATGACCATGACCAACCGCACCTCGGGCTTCTATCCCGGCGTGCGCCAGTACCTGCACACCGAGTTCCAGCAGAAGACCAACAACAACAACATCTGGGGCTTCGCCAGCCCCGAGGTCGATGCACTCATCGCCATCTATGAAGAAGACCTCGATGAGACCAAGCGCCTGAAAGCTATGCAGCGCATCGACGAGATCGTGCGCGAAGAGGCCTTCTACCTGCCGTTCTGGAACGGGCCCTTCATACGCGTCGCCTATTGGGACTACATCCGCTGGCCCGACACCTGGCTGCCCAAGCGCACCGAGCAGCTGGACGACTGGATGGTGTTCTGGATCGACCCGCAGCGCCGCGCGCAACTGGCCGAGGACATGAAGAACAACAAACCCTGGCCGCTGGACAAGGACATCGACAAAGACCCCTGGGGCGTGCGCGCGCCGAAAGCTGCGCCATGAGCAGCGCAGCGCTGCTTGAAATCGACAACCTGCAGGTCGGCTTCGACGGCGAAGCCGGCCGCGTGCGCGCCGTCGATGGCGTCTCCTTCTCCATCGACGCCGGCCAGACGGTGGGCGTGGTGGGCGAATCGGGCTGCGGCAAGAGTGTCACCGCGGCGTCTGTCCTGCGTCTGGTGCCGAGCCCGCCGGGCGTGATGCTGGGCGGGCAGATTCGCTTCGACGGCCGCGACATCCTGACCATGAAGCGCGAAGAGCTGGCTGCTCTGCGCGGGCGCGAGATCGCCATGATCTTCCAGGACCCGATGACCTCGCTGAACCCGGTGTTCACGGTGGAGAAGCAGATGGGCGAGGTGCTTGCCCTGCGCTTCGGCCTCAACCGCCAGGCAGCGGCCGAACGCTCCATCGCCATGCTGCGCACCGTGGGCATGCCCGATCCCGAGTCGCGCTTGGCGGTGTACCCGCACGAACTGTCCGGCGGCATGAAGCAGCGCGTGATGATCGCCATGGCGCTGCTGTGCGAGCCGCGCTTGCTGATCGCGGATGAACCGACGACGGCGCTGGACGTGACCGTGCAGGCGCAGATCCTGCACCTGATGCGCGAGTTGCAGCGCAAGACCGGCACCGCGCTGCTGTTCATCACCCACGACATGGGCGTCATCGCCGAGATGTGCGATGCGGTGGTGGTGATGTACGCCGGCCGTGTGGTCGAACGCCGCCCGGTGGTGCACCTCTTCGAAGCCCCGCGCCACCCCTACACGCGCGGCCTTCTCAGCAGCATTCCACGCCGCGGCACGTTGCACAAGGCGATGCTGCCCACCATCGAAGGCACCGTGCCGTCGCTGCTGAACCCGCCGCCGGGTTGCCGCTTTGCGGCGCGCTGCCAGCACCGCGCTTCCCTGCCGGCCGATGCCCAGCAGCGCTGCGTCGAGGTCGACCCGATGCTCGCCGCCGACGGTGACGGCTGGGTGGCTTGCCACTTTCCCTTGGGCGGGGTCGCCACATGAACGCACCGCTGCTCGAAGTGCGCGATCTGCACAAGCACTACCCCGTGCGCGGCGGCATCTTCGGCCGCAACGTCGGCATGGTGCGGGCCGTGGCCGGCGTCAGCCTGACGGTGCACGCCGGGCAGACGTTGGGCCTGGTGGGCGAGTCGGGCTGCGGCAAGTCCACGCTCGGGCGCACGCTGATGCGGCTGGAAGAACCCACCAGCGGCCAGGTGCTGTTCGACGGCAAGGACCTGGCCCAGGCCAGCGGCGACGCCCTCGTCAAGCTGCGGCGCGAGATGCAGATGGTGTTCCAGGACCCCTACTCGTCACTCAACCCGCGCCTGACGGTGGGCGAGATCGTGCGCGAACCGATGCTGGTGCACGGCATGGGCAGCAAGGCCGAGCAAGTCGAGCGCGTGCGCGAGTTGCTGGCCACCGTGGGCCTGGGCGCTGACGCCCTGCAGCGCTACCCCAGCGAGTTCTCGGGCGGCCAGCGCCAGCGCATCGGCGTGGCGCGTGCGCTCTCGCTGAACCCCCGCCTGGTGATTGCCGACGAGCCCGTGTCGGCGCTGGATGTGTCGGTGCAGAGCCAGGTGCTCAACCTCATGGTGCAGCTGCAGCGCGAGCGCGGCCTGGCCTATGTCTTCATCAGCCACGACCTGTCGGTGGTGGAACACGTCAGCGACGTGGTGGCCATCATGTACCTGGGCCGCATCGTCGAGATGGGCTCGGTACGGCAGATCTTCGACCACCCGGCCCACCCCTACACGCGGGCCCTGATGCAGGCCATTCCCTCGGGCAACCCGCGCGTGCGCCGTGAGGCTGCACCACTGGCGGGCGAGACGCCGAGCCCGATGGCACCGCCTGCCGGTTGCGCTTTCTCATCGCGCTGCCCGCATGTGACCGACGCCTGCCGGCAGGCCGTCCCGCCGCTGCAGCCTGTCGGCACGCCGAGTGCGGTGGTGGGCAGCGAGCACGTGGCGGCCTGCATCCGGCTCGAAGCGGTGGTCGCGTAACGGCGATCGGGCGCCTGCGTTGCTGATGCCGCCGGACAGCCCCCCCACCACTTCTGCGGCGGCCGTTGCCCTGGCCGAGCGTCACCTCCAGCAGGGCGAGCCGATCCTGGCCTACAACGCCGCGCAAGACGGCCTGGCGCAGTGGCCGCAGCAGTTGCGGCTGCGTCAGCTGCAAGCGCTGGCGCTAGCGCGCAGCGGCGATGTCGAGCGCGCCAACCGGCTGCTCACTGTGTTGGTCGATGAGGGCTGCGCCGACGCAGAAACGCTGGGCATCCTGGCACGGACACACAAGGATCTGGCACTGGCAGCCCACACCCCTGCACTGCGC
>JANNGJ010000487.1:0-1835 GCA_031403815.1 Burkholderiales bacterium
GGCGACTACCGCACCCTGCTGCGCGGCCACGGCATCGACCTGGCCGACCTGCGCGAGTACCAGTACCACGACGACGTTCGCCACATCGACTGGAACGTCACCGCGCGTCTGCAGATTCCGCATGTGCGCCAGTTCACCGAAGACCGCGAGTTGTGCGCCTGGTTCCTTCTCGACCTCAGCCCGTCGGTCGACTTCGGTGCGCGCCAGCGCAAGCGCAGCGTCTCCGAGGCCTTCGTCGCCGTGATGGCCAGCCTGGTGCTGCGCCACGGCAACCGGGCCGGCGCGGTGCTCTACGGCAACGCGGTCGAGTCCGTCTTGCCAGCCAAGAGTGGACGCCGCCACATCCTGCACTTGATGCAACGCATCCGGGCGCGGCCCATGGCTCAGCCGGCCGGCGGCACGCGCCTGGCCGACTTGATCGAGCGGGCGCGTCCGACGATGCGGCAACGCGCCTGCGTCTTCGTGGTTTCCGACTTCATCAGTGAAGACGGCTGGGAGGCGCCATTGGCGCGACTGGCTGAGCGTCACGACGTGGTCGCTGTGCGCCTGTACGACCCGCTGGAGATGACCATGCCCGATCTGGGCCTGGTGCTGCTGCAAGACAGCGAGACCGGCGAGCAGGTCTTCGTCGATACCGGGCAGCGCGGCTTTCGCGAGCGCTTCGCTGAGGCCGCCGCGCGCCGCGAGGCGGCCCTGCGCGCGGCCTTGGCCCATGCAGGCGTCGACACCCTGGAGTTGTCGACCGAGGGCGATCTGGGCGATGCGCTGCTGCGTTTCGTCGACGCGCGCCGCCAGCGCAGCCGCTTGGCGGCGGGCTCGCTGCCACTGGCAAGGAGGCATGCATGAACTTCCTCTGGCAAGAAGCGCTCTGGGCGCTGCTGTTGCTGCCCCTGCTGATAGCGGCCTACCTGTGGCTGCTCAAGCGGCGAAAGAAGTCTGCCGTCACCTGGGCCAGCTTGGGTATCGTCAAGGAAGCCATGGGGGCGCAGCGTGCCTGGCGTCGCCACGTGCCGCCGACCCTGCTGCTGCTGGCCGTGGCAGCGTTGCTGGTGGCCACGGCGCGGCCCACAGCAGTGATCACCCTGCCTCTGGTGGAGCAGACCATCGTGCTGGCGATGGATGTGTCGGGCTCGATGCGCGCCACCGATGTCGAGCCGAATCGCCTGGTGGCCTCGCAGAACGCGGCCAAGGCCTTCATCGCCGAACTGCCGCGCGCAGTGCGCATCGGCGTGGTCTCGTTCGCCGGCACCGCCGCCGTGGTGCAGCCGCCGACGCTCAGCCGCGAAGACGTGGTCGCCGCGATCGACCGCTTCCAGCTGCAGCGCGGCACGGCCATCGGCAGCGGCATCGTGCTCTCGCTGGCCACCATCTTCCCCGACGCCGGCATCGACTTGTCGCAGATCACCGGCCAGCGCCTGATGCCCAAGGCGCTGGGCGAGAAGGCGCCGGAGAAAGAGTTCACCCCGGTCGAACCCGGCAGCTACAACTCGGCTGCCGTGATCCTGCTCACCGACGGCCAGCGCACCACCGGGCCCGACTCGATGGATGCGGCCAGGATGGCCGCCGACCGCGGCATCAAGGTCTATACCGTGGGCATCGGCACCAAGGACGGCGAGACCATCGGCTTTGAAGGCTGGTCGATGCGCGTGCGCCTGGACGAAGAAACCTTGAAGCAAGTGGCGATGGCCACCCGGGCCGAGTACTTCTATGCCGGCACCGCGACCGACCTGAAGAAGGTCTATCAGTCGCTCGGCACGCGCCTGTCAGCGCAGAAGAAGGAGACCGAGGTCACGGCGCTCTTCGCCGCGCTCGGCGCGCTGTTGGCCCTGGCCGGC
>JANNGJ010000488.1:0-12936 GCA_031403815.1 Burkholderiales bacterium
GGCCAGAACAGGGTGTGGAAGTAGCTGATGTCCTTTCCGATGAAGTGGATCTGCTCGACCGCCGGGTCGGCGAAGAAGGCGTCAAAGTCCTGACCGATCTTGCCGAAGTGGTTCTTCAGCGACGCAAGGTAGCCCACTGTGGCGTCGAGCCAGACGTAGAAGTATTTGTCATCCGTGTCGGGGATGCGGATGCCGAAGTAGGGCGCATCGCGGCTGATGTCCCAGTCGGCCAGTGACACATGGCCGTCGTCGTCGGCGCTGAACCATTCGCGGATCTTGTTCAGCACCTCGGGTTGCAGCCGGCCCGGCGTGGCCGTCCATTCCTGCAGAAAGGCGAGGCAGCGCGGTGAGCTGAGCTGGAAGAAGTAGTGCGTGCTCGACTTCAGCACCGGCGTTGCGCCCGACAGCGCCGAGTAGGGGTTTTTCAGGTCGGTCGGCGAATACACCGCGCCGCAGTTGTCGCAGTTGTCGCCGTACTGGTCTTTGCTGCCGCATTTGGGGCACTCACCCTTGATGTAGCGGTCGGGCAGGAACATCGATTTCAAGGGGTCGAAGAACTGCTCGATCACGCGCTCGGCAATCAGGCCCTCTTTCCGCAGGGCGCGGTAGATGTCCTGCGCCAGTTCGTGGTTCTCCGGCCCGTCGGTGGAATGCCAGTTGTCGAAGGCGATGTGGAAGCCGTCGAGGTAGGGCTTGCGGCCGGCAGCGATCTCCGCCACGAAGGCTTGCGGCGTCTTGCCGGCCTTCTCGGCGGCGATCATGATGGCAGCGCCATGTGCGTCATCCGCACACACGAAGTGCACCTGGCTGCCCACCATGCGCTGAAACCGCACCCAGATGTCGGCCTGGATGTATTCCATCATGTGGCCGATGTGGAAGGCCGCGTTGGCGTAGGGCAGGGCGGTGGTGACGAAGAGCTGGCGCGGCATGGTCAGGGGGTTTGCGCGAGGGGTCGGGCATCGATTGTAGGAGCCGCCTCCCCTTATCATTGGGTGCGTACAGCAGAGCGGCTATGGCGTCCATCCTGATCATCGAAGACGACGAGAGCATTGCCGAGCTGCTGCGCTTCATGGTCGAGCGTGACGGCCACACCGGCGAGGTGTTGACGGATGGCAGCGCCGCGCGGCAACACATCCTGACGGCGGCGCCGCCGGCGTTGGTGCTGCTCGACGCGATGCTGCCCTACCGCGACGGGTTGGCCCTGCTGGCCGACATGCGTGGGCTGGACAACTGGAGAGGGGTTCCCGTGATCATGCTGACCGCCAAGTCGCTCGAGCGCGACATCGTGCGTGCGCTCGAAGCCGGCGCCAGTGACTACGTCATCAAGCCGTTTCAGCCGCAGGAGCTGATGGCGCGCGTGCGGCGCTTGTTGCTTGCTGGAGCGGCTCGGTGAGTGTCTGCGCCATGCGCGCTGGAGGCGTCATCGCGGGCTGGCTGCTGGCAGCGTTCGTCGTGCCGGCGCTCGCCCAGAACCTGCCGTGGCAGGTCGAGGCGGGTGCCGGTGTCGACCACCTGAGCAATGGCGCGCCCGATTGGCGCCAGGTCGACCTCAGCCTGCGGCGCCAGCTTGCGCCGCGCAGCGTGGCCGAGCTGAACCTGCGCAGCACGCGCCGCTCGGGCCTGAACGACGAGGAACTCGGCGCGGCGGTCGGTCTGCCCTTGAGTCAACGCTGGAGCCTGGCGCTGGCAGCCACCCTGAGCCCGAGCCACCGGGTGCTGGCCCGCGGCAGTGCGCGCGCCGAGCTGACGCGCGTGCTTGACGACGGTTGGGTGGCCGGGGCCAGCTTCGGCCGCCGCGTATACGACGACGGCGGCAACAGCCAGTGGGGCCTGGGGCTGGAACGCTATGTCGCGTCCTGGCGCGTGGCCGCTGGCCTTGGTCAGACCCGGCTGGACGGCGGCGGCGCGGCCACCAGCCTGCGCCTGCAACTCGACCGCTACTTCGCTGACGAGCGCGGGCGCGTCGGTGTGATCGTGGCGAGTGGTCGTGAGTTGGAGGGGGTGCCAGCCACGCTCGGCAACAGCGCCGATCTGATCGACCAACGCGTGCGCACCCTGGCCGTCACCGGCGCCTGGCCCGTCGCGCCGGACTGGGCGCTCACGGCCGAGGCCAGTCATGTGCGCTACGACGATATACGGCGTCGCAGCGGGGCGGTTGCCAGCGTGCCTTACCAGCGCAGCGGGGTGCGCCTCGGTGTTCGGTACGATTTCTGATCCGGCGCTGGCTCTTGCAGCCGGCGTCGGGCTGATGGCCCTGGCCCTCACCCTGGCCATGGCCGGTCTGGTGATCGTGATGCGGGTGCATGCCGTGCGCACAGCGCGCCGCCACGCGGCAGCCTTGGCCAAGTGGCGGCCGCTGCTGGTGCGGGCCGCGGCCGGCGAGATTGTCGACCCGCCGCGCCTGCCAGCCGCCGAGTGCCTGTCAGTGCTGCTGCTGTGGAACCAGATGCAGGAGAGCCTGCGCGGCGAGTCGCACGACCGCCTCAATGTGCTGGGCGAGCGCCTGGGCCTGTACACCCTGGCGCGCCAGCTCGAACTCAGTCGCAACCTGGCGCCGCGCGTGCTGGGCCACGCCACCCTGGGCCACTTTGCCAACGTCAGCGACTGGGCCCGTCTGGACCAGGGCATGCAGGAGCTGCACACGCCGGCCAGCCTGGCCGCGGCGCGGGCCTTGTTGCGCATCGACGCCGGGGCCGCAGCGCCGCAGGTCCTCGAGCGCTACCTGGCGCACGACGATTGGCCGTCGCCGCGCGTGGGCACCCTGCTGCGCGAGTCGCCGCACGAGGCCATCGGTGCCAGCTTCGTGCAGCGCCTGCTCGACGGCAGCCTGTATGAGCGCCTGCGCCTGCTGCCCTTGTTGCGCTTTGCCGAAGTGCCCAACATCGACAGCGTGCTCGACCGCCTGGTGCGCACCAGCCGCGAGCCGCAGGTCTTGTCCATCGCCTTGCGTCAGTTGCACGGCCCGGTCGCGCTGCCCGACGTGCGCAAACTGGCGCTGCACGACGACCCGTTGGTGCGCTCCGCAGCTGCCCAGGCGCTCGGGCGCATCGGCACCGACGAGGACCAGGACCTTTTGCTGCAGATGATGTCCGACGCCAATTGGTGGGTGCGCTACCGCGCTACTCAAGCCCTGCTGGGCATGCCGCGGGTGGGGGCTGACGATGTGGTGCAACTGCGCCGCACCGTCAGTGACCGCTACGCACGCGACATGCTCGACCATGTCATGGCCGAGCGCGGTCTGGCGGCGCAGGGGCTGGCGCCGTGACACCTGCCTGGGTGGCGTGGCTGACCTGGCTGTTCCTGGCCTACTTCGTCGGCCTGAACCTGGTCTACCTGATGCTCAATCTGGTGGCCATGCGCTCGGCCCTGCGCGACAGTTCCGTGCGTGCTCTGGCGGCCATGCCGGCCTACACCGCGGGCCTGGAGCCGGGGGTGACGATCTGCATTCCGGCCTACAACGAAGAGGCGACCATTGCCGAATCGGTGCGCTCGATGCTGCAGATCGACTATCCCGATTTCGAGATCGTGGTCACCAACGACGGCTCCAAGGACGCCACGCTTGATGTGCTGCGGCGCGAGTTCAGCCTGCAGCCCTTCCAGATGGCCTACCGCCGCACCCTGCCCGTGGCCAACATCCGCGGCATCTACCGCAGCCCGCAGCATCCCAACCTGGTGGTCATCGACAAGGACAACGGTGGCCGCTCGGATGCCGTCAACGCGGCCGTCAATGCAGCGCGGCACGGCCTGGTCTGCGTCGTCGATGCCGACTCGGTGCTCGAGCGCGACAGCCTGCGGCGCGTGGTGCGCCCCTTCATCGAGGACCCCCTCACGGTGGCCAGCGGCGGCACCGTGCGCATCTCCAACGGCTGCCAGATCGTCGGCGGCTACATGCAGCGGGTTGACATCGCCGACGGCTGGCTGGCCCGCATCCAGGTGCTCGAGTACCTGCGCGGCTTTCACAACGGGCGCATTGGTTGGGCGCCGATGAACGCGCTGCTGATCATCTCTGGCGCCTTCGGCGTGTTCCGCCGCACCACCCTGGTGGCGGCGGGCGGCTTCTCGACGCGCACCATCGGCGAAGACATGGAAGTGACGATGCGCCTGCACCGCTTCCACCGCCTGGCCGGCCGTGCCTACCGCATCGCCTTCGTGCCCGACGCTGTCTGCTGGACCGAGGCACCCGAGTCGCTGGCGGTGCTGCGCAGCCAGCGCACGCGCTGGCAACGCGGCCTGATGGAGAGCCTGTGGCTCCACCGCAAGCTGTTCTTTCACCGTCGCGCCGGTGCCGTCGGTTGGCTGGCCTGCCCATCGATGTTGCTGATCGAAGGCCTGGGCCCGCTCGTCGAGTTGCTCGGCTACGTCGTGATGACGGTGCTGATCGTGCTGGGCCTGCTGTCCTGGCAGTCCTTCGGTGCCTTCCTGTTGCTGGCCTTCGGCACCGGATTGCTGCTTTCGGCCAGTGCCCTGCTGCTCGAGGAGGTGGCCTTTCGCACCTACCCGCGACCGCGCCACCTGGCGGTGTTGCTGGCCGCCATGGTGGTCGAAAATCTTGGCTACCGTCAGGTCACGGTGTGGTGGCGCTGTGTTGGTTTGTTCAAGTGGCTGACCGGGCAGAAGCAGCGCTGGGGCGATATGCAACGTCGCGGTGTGGCGCCTGCGGGCGGCGCAGGCAGTGCGCCGCGCGGACCTTGAGACTGCGCTGAATGGCCGCCCCCCGTTCCTGGCTGGCGACCCGCTTCACGGCGGCCTTCGGTCTGCTGGCTCTGGCCTTGATCTCGCTGGTGGCGCTGGCCTGGCAGTCCTACACCGAACTGCTGGCGGCGCAAGAGTTTCGCGCCCGCAGCGACGCGGTGGTGGCCACCCTGCACCAACTCGAGGCCGAGCTGCAACCCGACGCGCAGCGGGCCCTGTGCGCGGCCACCGGCGGCCCGCCGCTGGCCCCGTCGGACACCGCGCCGGCCGCCTGGCCGGCAACGCTGGTGCGCCTGCAGGCCTTGCTCGCTGACGAGCCGCGCCAGGGCGGCCAAGTGTCGCTGCTGCGCAAAGACATTGCTGCGTGGGAACAACTCTACGGCCTGCCCCTGCGCCAGGCCTGCAGCGACGGCCTGCGCCTGGGGGCGGCCGAGGTGCAGTCGCGCGCTCGCCTGGCGCTGCCGGCGCGCACGCGCATCGTCGAGGGCCTCAAGGCGTTGCAAGAGGCCGCGCAGTTCGAGCGTCGCGCGCGCGACACCGGCTTGGGCGAGCGTGTCGATGCCAGCCGTCGCGCACTGGCCCTGTTGTCGGTGGCCGCGGTGGTGCTCGGCGCGATTGCCGTGGTGGTGGTGCGCAGCTTCACGCTGCGCATGGCCGAGGGCAATCGCAAGCTGTTCGGCGAAGCCCAGCGGCGAGCGCAAGCGCAGGACCGCCTGGCCCTGTCGCAGCGGCGCATGCGCGTGCTGCTCGACCACATCCCCGACGCCGTGATCGCCTTCGACGCGCGCGGCCGGGTGCAGTGGATCAACCCGATCGGCGAGGCCATGTTCGGCACCGCGCGGCGGGTGCTGCTGGGGCGGCCGATGGCCCTGCTGATGCCCGAGCTGAATGACGAACTGCAGTGGCCCAACACCGAGCCGCAGCCGCTCGACGACGGTCACCCGCCCGACGACGACGAGCGCCCGCTGCCCTGGACGGCGCGCCATCTCCAGGTCGATGGCCTGCGTGTGCGCGCCGGGGTTGCCGATCCCGAGCGCTTTCCGCTCGATGTCTCACTGGTGCAGACGCGTGCCGATGGCCACCGCGTGGGCGTTTGCGTGGCGCGTGATCTGAGCGAAGTGCAGCGTGTCGAACGCATGAAGCACGAGTTCGTGTCGATGGTCAGCCACGAGCTGCGCACGCCGCTGACCAGCATCCACGGCTCGCTCTCGCTGTTGGCCGAGAGCGTCGACGGGCTCGATCCGACGGTCAAACGCCTGATTGGCCTGGCGCATGACAACAGCGAGCGCCTGGTGGCCTTGGTCAACGACATCCTCGACTTCGAGAAGCTGCGCGCCGGCCAGATGCGCATCGAAGCCATGCCGCTCGACCTGCGCGACGCCGCGCTGGTGGCGGTGCGCACCTGCGAAGGCATGACTGCGCGGCGCGCCACGCGCCTCGAGTTGCGTGCAGGCGAAGTGCCCCTGCCACTGAACACCGACCCGATGCGCTTGAACCAGATCCTGGTCAACCTGCTGTCCAACGCGATCAAGTTCTCGCCGGTCGGTGGCGCGGTGGTGCTGGCCCTGGAGCGGGTGGGGGAGCATGCGCGCGCGGTCGTCAGCGACCAGGGGCCCGGCGTGCCTGCGGCCTTTGTCGAGCACCTGTTCGAGCCTTTCGCCCAGGCCGCAAACCTCGACACCCGCAAGCAGGGCGGCACCGGCCTGGGTCTGGCGATCAGCCGTGCGCTGGTCGAGCGCATGGACGGTCAGATCGGCCTGGCAGCGCCGCAACCGGGTCAGGGCGCGGTGTTCTGGGTGGCGCTGCCGCTGCACTCACCCGCGGTGGGGACTTGATCGACAGCTAGACTGCGCGTTCTTCAGACTTTTGTGCAGACTGCGACATGGCATTGAGTGAAACTGCGGTCACCGACGCGCTGAAATCGGTGGTCGATCCCAACACCGGCCGTGACTTCGTCTCGACCAAGCTGGTCAAGAACCTCAAGGTCGAGGGCGGCGATGTGGCCTTCGACATCGAGCTGGGCTACCCAGCCAAGAGCCAGATCGCCGGGCTGCGCAAGGCCTTGATCGCAGCCGTGCGCACGCTGCCCGGGGTTGAGAACGTCAGCGTCAACCTGAGCAGCAAGATCGTTGCCCACGCCGTGCAGCGCGGTGTGCAGTTGATGCCCAAGGTGAAGAACATCGTGGCGGTCGCGTCGGGCAAGGGCGGTGTGGGCAAGAGCACCACGGCCGTCAACCTGGCCCTGGCGCTGGCCGCCGAAGGCGCCACCGTGGGCATCCTCGACGCCGACATCTACGGCCCCAGCCAGCCGATGATGATGGGCATCGAAGGCCGGCCCGAGAGCGTCGACGGCTCGACCATGGAGCCGATGCAGAACTACGGCGTGCAGGTGATGTCGATCGGTTTTTTGGTGGATGCCGACAACCCCATGATCTGGCGCGGCCCGATGGTCACGCAGGCCCTGGAGCAACTGCTGCGCCAGACCAATTGGAGCGATCTGGACTACCTGATCGTCGACATGCCGCCAGGCACCGGCGACATCCAGTTGACGCTGTCGCAGAAGGTGCCGCTGACGGGCGCCATCATCGTCACCACGCCGCAAGACATTGCCCTCTTGGACGCCAAGAAGGGCCTGAAGATGTTCGAGAAGGTGGGGGTGCCGATCCTGGGCATCGTCGAGAACATGGCCGTGCATGTGTGTGCGAATTGCGGCCATGCCGAACACATCTTCGGCGCTGATGGCGGCAAGAAGATGGCCGAGCAGTACGGCGTGGACTACCTCGGCGCGCTGCCGCTGAACATGAGCATCCGCGAACAGGCCGACGCCGGCCGGCCCAGCGTGGTCAGCGACCCCGACGGTGAGATCGCCGCGATCTACAAGACGGTGGCGCGCCAGGTGGCGGTGAAAATCGCCGCCAAGGCCAAGGACTTCAGCTCGAAGTTCCCGACCATTTCGATCTCGAAGACCACCTGAGCCCGCACAGCATGGACCGGCCGTCGATGCACGTGGCCGTGCTGATCGAGCGCGAGAAGGAGCCCAACCGCTGGGAGGCTTGGCGCTTCCGCGTGGTCGATGTGGTTCCGGACGAAGGCGGCTTCGGCACGGCGCCGCGGCTGCTGCGCGATGACGGCAAGACGGCGCAGTTCCTGCACCCGGGCCTGCCGGTGAGCCTGTTCACCGACGAGGCCGAGGGCTACTACCTCAACCTTAGCAGTGGGGCCCCGGTCTGGTTCGTGATGTGGCGCCTGGCCGAAGACGACCCGTCGGTGGCCCGGCCCGAGTTCGTCACCTTGTCCTACAACGAGGCGGGGCGCCAGCTCGATGCCCAGGAGAAGGTCGACAACGTCCCCCTGCAGGCGCAGGTGCGCGATTGGCTGGCTGGGTTCACTGAAGCCCACTACAAGCCCGAGGTCAAGCAACGTCGGCGGCCGCAGTCCTTTCAGCGGCCCGAAGACCGGCAATGAGCGACAAGCCGGACGCGCCGGACGGCTTTCTCGCGCGCTGGTCGCGTCGCAAGGTGGGCGTGCGCGAGGGCGCTGCGGAGCTGCCCGACCCAAGCCCGCGGCCGCCTGCGGTGGCGGCGACAGCTGGCAGTGCGGCAGTCGCACGGCGCGGCGATCACACCGCTGCAAAAGCAGGGGCCAGCCCGGCCGCGGGTACGGCGCAAGCCGATGCGGGCGGCGTCGGCGCCGCGTCAGCGCCGGTGGCTCCCGTCCCGACCCTCGAGGACGTGGCCGCGCTCGGCCGCGACGCCGATTTCCGCCGCTTCGTGGCCCCCGACGTCGCCCCCGAGGTGAAGAACGCGGCGATGAAGAAGCTCTTCACCGACCCGCACTTCAATGTGATGGACGGCCTCGACACCTACATCGACGATTACGGCAAGCCCGACCCGATCCCGGCGTCGATGCTGCGCCAGTTGGTGCAGTCGCACGCGCTGGGCCTGTTTGCCGACGAGCCCGAGAACGATGTCGCCGGTGCGCCTGCCGCACGGGCCAGTCCCGATGGTGCTACGGCGCCCGAACCGGCACAGTCGGGTACCGAAGACCCTGCCGCCCTTGTTGCCCCCGCTGCCGATGACCACCACCCTGCTCTGCGATTGCAACCGCTCGATGCCGCTGGACCGCCCGGCGATCCAGGCAGCGCTGGCCAAGACCCCGGGCGCGAGCGCTGACGGCATCGAGGCGGCGCACACCCTGCTGTGCCGCCGCGAGGCCGGCGCTTTCCAGCGCGCGGCCAAGTCGGGCGACGACCTGCTGGTGGCCTGCACCCAGGAGTCGCGCCTGTTCCTCGAACTCAACGGCCAGACCGCCGGCGCGGCCAGTGTCGAGGAGCGGCCGATCCGCTTTGTCAACATCCGCGAAACCGGCGGCTGGTCCAAAGATGCCAAGGGCGCGACGGCCAAGCTGGCCGCCTTGATCGCCGCCGCACAGTTGCCGCCGCCCGACCCGGTGGCGACAGTGACCTACCGCAGCGGCGGCCGCTGCCTCGTGGTCGGCGCTGCCGCGGCGGCCGAGCAGGCCGCCGCGATGCTCGGCGGCGACCTGGTGGTCAGTCTGCTGATCGAGGGCCATGGCGGCGCCCTGGCGCAAAGCCATGAGCGCGCCGTGTACAGCGGCCGGCTGACGCAGCTGACCGGCTGGTTGGGCGCCTTCGAAGCCACCTGGGCCAGCGACAACCCGATCGATCTGGACCTGTGCACACGCTGCAATGCCTGCATCGCCGTCTGCCCCGAGGGTGCGATCGACCTCAGCTACCGCATCGATCTGTCGCGCTGCAAGAGCCACCGCGCCTGCGTCACGGCCTGCGATGCAGCCGGCGCGATCGACTTCGAGCGCGCGGCGCAGTCCACCACCGAGGCCTTCGACCTGGTGCTCGACTTGCGCAGCGCGCCGGCCTTTGCCATGCACCAGCCGCCGCAGGGCTACTTCCATGTGGGCGCCGACGCCGCCAAGCTGGCCAACGCGGTGCTGCAACTGCGCGAGCGCATCGGCGAGTTCGAGAAGCCCAAGTTCTTTCACTACAAAGCCAAGCTCTGCGCCCACAGCCGCAACGAGCAGATCGGCTGCACCGCCTGCATCGACGTCTGCTCCACGCGCGCCATCCGCAGCGACGCGACGCTCAAGGGCAAGGGCGGAGGGCGCGTGCGTGGCGCTGCCAAGGCCACACCCGCTGCGCCCCAGGCTGGCGGGCAGGGCGGCGGCATCATCGTCGAGCCGCATCTGTGTGTAGGTTGCGGCGCCTGCACCACGGTGTGCCCGAGCGGCGCGCTGGCCTTCGCCACACCGAACACGGTTGACCAGGGCAAGCGCCTGCGCACCCTGCTCGGGGCCTACCGCCAGGCGGGCGGCCAGCACGCTGCGCTGCTGCTGCACAGCGAAGGCGCCGGCGCTGCTCTGATCGACGCACTCGGCCGCACTGCACGCATCGACAAGGCCATTCAGGGCGTGCCGGCGCGTGTGCTGCCGCTGGCGCTTTGGCACACCGCCAGTGTCGGCATCGACCTGTGGCTGGCGGCGGTGGCGCTTGGCGCCAGCCAGGTCTGGGTGCTGCTGACCGGCGAAGAAGCGCCCGAGTACCACCGCGCGCTGGCCGAGCAGATGGCGGTGGCCCAGGCCATCCTGACCGGGCTGGGCTACCGCGGCGAGCACCTGCGCCTGATTGAGGGCGGCCAGGCCGGCGACTTGGTGGCCCTGGACCGTGCCCTGCAAGCACCGCCGGCGCAAGGTGTGGCCAAGGTGGCTGCGCTGGCCGTGCAGGCCGACAAGCGCGCGACCCTGGAGATGGTGCTCGACCATCTCATCGCCGACGCGGATTCAGCCCGCACCGACGCCATTGCGCTGCCGGCCTCGGGCGCGCCCTTTGGCAGCCTGATCGTGGATACCGACAAGTGCACGCTCTGCCTGTCCTGCGTCGGCGCCTGCCCCGAGGCGGCGCTGGCCGACAACCCCGACAAACCGCAGCTGCGCTTCATCGAGAAAAACTGCGTGCAGTGCGGCCTGTGTGCGACCACTTGCCCCGAAGGCGCCATCACCCTGGCGCCGCGCCTGTGGCTGGCCGACGCCGGCAAGGCACGCAAGGCCGCGCGCGTGCTGCACGAGGCCGAGCCGTTTTGCTGCGTGCGTTGTGCCAAGCCCTTCGGCACCTTGAAGGCGATCGAACGCATGATTGCCACCATCGGCGAGCACCCGGCCTTCCAGGGCGCCGGCGCCGCGCGCTTGAAGATGTGCGGCGACTGCCGCGTCATCGACCTGCACAGCAACCCGAACGAAGTGAAGATCACCGACCTATGACGACGGCCCCGCTCAGTTTTGCCGCCAGCGCGGACGACAGCGAGGAGCTGGCGCGCGCCGAACTGTATGGCCTGCTGGCGAGCCTCTGGCTCGCGCCGCCCGACGCTGCCTTGCTGACCCAGTTTCGTGTCGCCGTGACCGAGGCGCCGCAGCCGCGCGGCTTTCTCGAAGCGCCGTGGCAAGCCCTGGTCGCCGCCATGCGGGCCAGCAGCCCCGAGGCCGCTGCCGCCGAGTACGAGGCCCTGTTCGGCGGCGTCGGCAAGCCCGAGGTTCTGCTCTATGGCTCCTTCTACCTGGCCGGCTTTCTCAACGAGAAGCCGCTGGCCGCCTTGCGTGCCGACTTGGCCGGGTTGGGCCTGGCGCGCGACGAGAGCCGCGGCGAGACGGAAGACCATGTTGCCAGTGTGTTTGAAGTCATGCGCTACCTGATCGCCGGTGACGACGTGGGCGTCAGCAATCTCGAGCAACAGCGGCGCTTCTTTCGCGCCCATGTCCAGCCTTGGGTCGATCAGATGCTCGACGCCGTGGCCGCCCAAGCTCGGGCGCTCTTGTACCGCGATGTAGCGACCCTGACGCGGGCCTTACTGTTGGTCGAAACCCAAGGCTTCGACATGCTCGAATGAGCTCCCGCGCTGCACGCGTGTGCGAGGAGCGACAAACCGGCGATGACCCTAGGGCAGTCCCTCATTGCCGCGAACCCTGGTACAGCCCCTAATTAGGAGCCTGCTCTTGCTGCGGGCTGGCACAAGGAGATTGCGATGACCGATGTGAAACTCCCCGCTCTGACGCGCCGCCGCGTATTCGCCGGTGCCGGCACGGCTGGCGCGCTGGCTGCCGTTGCGGTGGCGCTGCCGCTGAGCCGCCCGGCCGAGCCGGTCGCTGCCGCGCTCAAGGCCGCGCCCGAGAAGGGCGGCGGCTACCAAGTCACGCAGCACGTGCTCGATTACTACCAGACCACCCGCGTCTGACGGTCGCGCCTGCCGCGCCCGACCTGCCCCCTTTCGCCTTCGAGGAGCTTGCATGTTGCTCACCCGTAAATCTGTTTCCGTGCCGGGAGCGCCCGGTTCCGCCCTGGTGTCCAGCCTGTCGCGTGGCCTGGGCCGTGCGATCCCGACCATGGACCGTCGCGCTTTCCTGCGCCGCTCGGGTCTGGGCGTCGGTGCCGGCATGGCCGCGTCGCAGCTCGTGCTGGTGAAGAAGGCCGAAGCCGCCGAGGGCGCGAAGGCGGCAGCGGGCGCCAAGAAGGTCGTCGTCAAGCGCACCGTCTGCGGCCATTGCTCGGTGGGCTGCGCCATCGACGCGGTGGTCGAGAACGGCATCTGGGTGCGCCAGGAGCCGGTGTTCGACTCGCCGATCAACCTCGGCGCCCATTGCGCCAAGGGCGCCGCGGTGCGCGAGAACGGCCACGGCGAGTTCCGCCTGCGCACGCCGATGAAGCTCGAAGGTACCAAGTACGTCAAGATCAGCTGGGACCAGGCCCTGACCGAGATCAGCGCCAAGATGCTTGAGCTGCGCAAGCAGAGCGGCCCGGATTCGGTCTTCGTCGTCGGCTCGTCCAAGCACAACAACGAGCAGGCCTACCTGCTGCGCAAATGGATGAGTCTCTGGGGCAGCAACAACACCGACCACCAGGCGCGCATCTGCCACTCCACCACGGTCGCGGGCGTCGCGAACACGTGGGGCTACGGCGCGATGACCAACTCCTACAACGACATGCAGAACGCCAAGGCGGCGCTCTACATCGGCTCGAACGCCGCCGAGGCGCATCCGGTGTCGATGCTGCACATGCTGCACGCCAAGGAAAACGGCTGCAAGATGATCGTCGTCGATCCGCGCTTCACGCGCACGGCGGCCAAGGCCGACGACTACGTGCGCATTCGCTCCGGTGGCGACATTCCCTTCATGTTCGGCGTGCTGTACCACGTGTTCAAGAACGGCTGGGAAGATAAGAAG
>JANNGJ010000489.1:0-6970 GCA_031403815.1 Burkholderiales bacterium
GCCTATGAGTTCAACAACGTGCAGATCGGCCTGGCCTGCGGGCTGCGTGGGCGCGCCCAGATCGGCAAGGGCATGTGGGCCATGCCCGACCTGATGGCCGACATGATGAAGGAGAAGATCGCGCATCCGCAAGCCGGCGCCAACACCGCCTGGGTGCCCAGCCCGACCGCGGCGACCCTGCACGCGCTGCACTACCACCAGGTCGATGTCGCTGCGCTGCAGGCGAACATGGACGAATTCGCTCACGGCAGCCGGGCTGCGCTGGTGGAAGAGCGGCTGCTGGACGCGATCCTGCAGGTCCCGGTGGCATTGGTACCGTTCTGGACGCCCGCCGAAGTGCAGCACGAACTCGACAACAACGTGCAGGGCATCCTGGGCTACGTGGTGCGCTGGATCGACCAGGGCGTGGGTTGCTCCAAGGTGCCCGACATCCACAACGTCGGCCTGATGGAAGACCGCGCCACGCTGCGCATCTCGTCGCAGCACATTGCCAACTGGCTGCACCACGGCATCGCCACCGAGGCCCAGGTTCGCGCCACCTTCGAACGCATGGCGGGGGTGGTCGACCAGCAGAACGCGGGGCGACCCGTTGTACCGGCCGATGGCCGGGCACCTCGCCAGCTCCGCGGCTTACCAAGCGGCCTGTGACCTTGTCTTCAAGGGCCGCCAGCAGCCCAGCGGCTACACCGAGCCGCTGCTGCACGCCTGGCGGCTGAAGGTCAAAGGCCAGGCCGTGGCGTAACGACGCCACTGGCGCGTTCGTGGGCGGCTTCGCAGGCCACGCAGCGCGGCGCCCACGGCTCGAGCTTGAGGCGGTCGAACGCAATCGCCGCGCCGCAGTCGATGCACTGACCAAAGGCGGCGTCGTGAACGCGTGTCAATGCGCCGCGGACGGCGGCAATCTCCAGCCGCTCATGCTGGACACGCACCAGATCGAGCTCGCGATCAAGTGCTTGACGCGCCGCATCGCCGCCGTCCTGCGACACAGGCTCCGCGGCCTCATCAGCGCCGGCCGCGGCGCTGCCGGCGCGCAGTGCGGCGCGCCGCTCCAGTTCATGCAGGCGCATCTGCAAAAGCTGCTGCAACAGGGCACGCTGGCCGGGGCTCAAGAGTCGAGACATGGGGGTATTGCGCGTTCAGGCGGGTGCCATCGTCGCGCGCGGCAAGCCCCGCGGGGTTGACGGGCATCAATCCGCTCGTCGCGCGGCCCTCACGGTGGCACTGCCTAGAATGCGCCTCCCCACCCCGCTGTTGCCGTGACCCTCGCCACCCCTCCCACCTCCTGCGACGTGCTCGTGGTCGGTGCCGGCCCTGCCGGAAGCGCCTGCGCGCAACAGCTTGCGCGGGCCGGCTTCAAGGTGGTGCTGGCCGACCAGTTCGAGTTCCCGCGCGACAAGGTCTGCGGTGATGGCCTGATCCCTGACGCCCACACCGCCTTTGGCCGCCTCGGCGTTTATCAGGAGGTGATGCGCGCGGCGCAGCGCGCCAGCCATGTGGGGTGCATCGCGCCGCGCGGCGGCCGCGTCGATGTGCCGGGCCGCCTGGCGGTGTTGCCGCGCGCCCAGCTTGATGACATCCTGCGCCGCGCCGCGATGGCGGCAGGCGCGCAATGGCTGGCCCCGGCCCGCTTCGAGGGCGTGCTGTTCGATGGCCAGCGTGTCTATGGCGCGCGCCTGAAGTGCGGTGACGAAGTGCGCGAAGTTCATGCCCAGTGGGTGGTGCTGGCCACCGGCGCGGTGCCGCAGGCGCTGATTGCGGCCGAGATGTGTGAGCGCCGCACGCCCAGCGGCGTGGCGCTGCGCGGCTACGTCCGCAACCCGGCCATGGTCGGCCGCATCACGGCCCTTGAGGTGCTGTGGCACAAGCAGCTGTCCAAAGGCTACGGCTGGATCTTTCCGTGCCCGAACGGCGTCTTCAACATCGGTGTCGGCCTGGCCCACAGCCACGCCCCTGGCCGCGATGGCCGCGAAGCCATGGCCGAAGACGTGAACCTGCGCCAGATGTTCGACCGCTTCTGTGAGGTCTATGCGCCAGCCGCCGAATTGCTCAAGGGCGGTGAGCGCCTGGGGCCGCTGAAGGGCGCGCCGCTACGCTGCTCCCTGGTCGGCGCGCGCTTCTCGCGCCCAGGCCTGCTCGTCACCGGCGAGGCCGCAGGCGCCACCTATGCCTTCACCGGCGAAGGCATCGGCAAGGCCATGGAGACTGGCATCCTGGCCGCGGAAACCATCGCCGAAGGCCGTGACACCCTGCTCACGGACGCACAGCAGCGCGCGCGCTACGAGGCGGCGCTGCTGGCACTCAAGCCGCGCTTTGATCTCTATGAGCGCGCCAACAGCGTCAATGAGCATCCGTGGCTGGCGGATTTGCTGATCTGGCGCGCACGCCAGAGTCCGCGCATCCTGCGCCGCATGAGTGCGGTGCTGGAAGAAAAAGGCAACCCCGGCAACCTGATCTCGCTGCGCGGCTTCGCCCGTCTGTTCCTGCCGATTCCGTAGGCGGCAGCGCGATGTGCCAGCTGCTCGGCATGAACGCCAACACGCCGACCGACGTGTGCTTCAGCTTTGCCGGCCTGGCCGGCCGCGCCGACGAACACAAGGACGGCTTCGGCATCGCCTTCTTCGAGGACCGCGGCCTGCGCACTCTGGTCGATCACCACAGTGCGCGCGCCTCGCCGGTGGCCGAGCTGGTGAAGAACTACCCGATCAAGAGCGACAACGTCATCGCCCACATCCGCAAGGCCACCCAGGGCCGGGTGGCGCTGGAGAACACCCACCCCTTCGTGCGCGAGCTGTGGGGCCGCTACTGGGTCTTTGCCCATAACGGCGACCTGAAGAACTTCGCGCCGCGCCTGCATGCCGCATTCCGGCCGGTCGGCGATACCGACAGCGAGCGCGCCTTCTGCTGGCTGATGCAGGAGCTGGCCAAGGCCCACGCCAGCGTGCCCAGCGTCGAGGAGCTGACGCACACCCTGCGCGAGCTGCTGCCGGCGGTGGCCCGCCACGGCAACTTCAACCTGCTGCTGTCCAACGGCCAGGCCCTGTGGGCGCATTGCAGCAGCCGGCTGGCCTGGGTCGAGCGCGCTCAACCCTTTGGCCGCGCGACCCTGGCCGACGACGACGTCAGCGTCGATTTCGGCGCCCACACGCGGCCCAGCGACCGCGTCGTCGTCGTCGCCACCGAGCCGATGACCAGCAACGAGGCCTGGACCCCCATGCGCCCCGGCGAGCTGCGCGCCTTTGTCGGCGGGCAGGTCGTGCGCTGAAGCGCACCGTTCGCGCGCCGCAACCCACCACTCGCCGCAGGCGCCCGCCCGCCGCAGGGCCGGCTGCCTACACTGCGCAGCGATGAGAGCCCCTGCATCCACCAACGCTCGCGCACTGCGCGCCGAGCCGCTGTCGAGTCGGCCCGTCAGCCGCTCGGTCGGTCGCTCGCCGGGCACGGCCCGCACGGTGCCCCCATGATGCCGACACTGCGCCCACTCGCCCAAGGCAACCGCTTCCAGCGCTGGTACGCGGCATGGGCGGCGCCCTACTACGCCCGCATGCCGGCCGAGGCCTGCGAGAGCGCCGAGCTGCTCGACCGCCTCCTCTACAGCCGGCGTGGCCTGGGCGTGTGGATCGGCCTGCTGTGCGCCGTCGCCGGCAGCGCGGCGGGCCTGCACGCGACCGGCATGCCCTGGGGCCTGGCGCTGTTGGCGGCCACCCTGTTCTGGTTTGCGATTGGCTTGGTCACGCTCACGGCCTGGCTGACGCCCTCCAAGGTGGTGGGCCGCACGTCGCTGGCCAAGCTCGGCGCCGGTGCCGTGCTCGGCATCCTCGGCGCGCTGACCGGCTTCGCGGTCGGCCACGTGGCCAAGCGCGGCGAACTCGACTTCGGCGTGCTCATGCAAGCCCTGTGGCGCGAGCTCGCTGTGCTGATGCCCGCCGCGCTCGGCGTGATGCTCGGCCTGTTCATGCTGATGTGGGGCGTGGCCCACGTGCGGCGCGGCATCCTGCAGCAGCAACTCGCGCGTGCTGCGCTTGAGCGCGAGGCGGCCGAGGCCAAGCTGCACCTGCTGCAAGCGCAGATCCAGCCGCACTTCCTGTTCAATACGCTGTCGGCCTTGCAACACTGGGTCGACACCAGCGACCCGCGCGCCCCCGGCCTGCTGCGCTCGCTCACTGCTTTCCTGCGCGGCTCGACCGAATTGCTCGGCCGCGGCGAAACCAGTGTCGCCGACGAGGCCGCGCTCGCGGCGCATTACCTCGCCATTCAGCAGGCGCGCCTGGGCGCGCGCTTGGTCACCCGCATCGAGATTGCGCCCGAGGTCGGCGCGCAGACGCTGCCGCCTGGCGTTCTGCTGTCGCTGGTGGAGAACGCCATCGAACACGGCATCGCGCCGTCGCTGGCCGGCGGCGAGGTCTCGGTGACCGGTGCGCACAGCGGTGCCGGCTGGACACTCGTGGTGCGCGCCAGCGGCGTCGGCCTGGCCGGCGATGCGCGCGACGGCATTGGCCTGGCCAACAGCCGCGCGCGGCTCCAGCACCGCTTCGGCGCACGTGCGACGCTGCAGATGCGCGCGCTCGACCCCGGTGCCGAAGCCTCGATCCGCATCGAAGGACACACGCCGTGAGCGCCGAGCGCATCGACTGGAGCCAGCTCTGGTACCCCGGCCCCAAGCGCCGCTTCACGGCCGACGAGATGGCGCGCGCCGGCAGTGACGTCCTGCCGCTGTTCGAGCGCCCGCAGTTGCGCGTCAGCGAGGAAGCGCAGACCGTGCGCCACTACCTCGGCGTCATGCAACTGCGCCTGGGCGAGCGCCTGCGCTGGCAGGTCGAGGTCGATGCCGCGGCGGCCGACGCTCTGCTGCCGCCGGGCCTGTTGCTGACCCTGGTCGAAAACGCGATCGAACACGGCGTGCAGCGCAGCCTGCTCGGGGCCGATCTCACGCTCTCGGCCCGCGCCACAGGCGCGCGTCTGCGCGTGGACGTGCGCGACAGCGGCCCCGGCATCGCCGCGGGCGTGGCCGACGGCGTCGGCCTGGCCAACGCCCGCGCTCGCCTGGCGCAGTGTTTTGGCAGCGCGGCTTCGCTCACCCTGGCGCCAGCGCCCATGGGCGGCACGCTCGCCAGCATCGAGTCTCCACTCACCACCGGCCCCGCATGAACCCGACCGTTCTCATCGCCGACGACGAAGAAGCGCCTCGCGCGCAGCTGCAGGCCGCCCTGCGCCGCGTCTGGCCCGAGGCCAGCTTGGTCGCAGAGTGCGTCAATGGCGTCGATGCCTGGGACGCTTTCCTCGAGCACGACCCTGTGGTCTGCTTCCTCGACATCCGCATGCCTGGCCTGTCGGGCATCGAAGTCGCACAGCGCATCGGGGCGCGGGCGCAGGTGGTGTTTGTCACGGCACATGGCGACCACGCGCTGGCCGCCTTCGACGCCGGCGCCGTCGACTACGTGATGAAGCCAGTGGACGACAGCCGCTTGGCACGAGCCGTGGCGCGCGTGCACCAGCGCGCCGCGGCGCCCGAAGCCACTGCCGCTGCCGGTCTGCAAGACATGCTGGCCACACTGGCGGCGCAGGTACGCCGGCCGCCCCCGCTGGCGGTGATCCAGGCTGGCATCGGCAAGGAAGTACGCCTGATCCGCACCGAAGACGTCGTCTATTTCGAGGCCGACGCCCGTTACACCCGCGTGGTCTACCGCAGCGACGGCCACGACGGTGAAGCCCTGATCCGCACGCCACTCAAAGAGCTGCTGGCCCAACTTGATGCGCAGAACTTCTGGCAGGTGCACCGCTCGGTCATCGTCAGCCAGCGCCACATCGCCAGCGCCGTGCGCGTCGACGAGGGCAGCATGCACATCAACCTGCGCGGGCGCAGCGAGCGCCTGCCAGTGTCGCGCCATTTCCAGAGCATGTTCAAAGGCCAGTGAGTACCCGCTCTCGTACTGCGGTGGGTTACAAATCGGTCCCTGCCAAGCGCATTCGTCGCCACTTGATGTATGGCCGGCATGTCACTGGGTTCGGGTTGAGCCCATTCGTTTGACTAGGCGACGCCAGCATCGAACATCGTGCAAGTGCAAGTGCAAGTGCAAGCGCACGTTAGAAAGGTGAGCGGCGCCGCGTCTGACAACTCCTCACGCCGCAGTCCGACAGTGCGGGATATGCTTTATGTGCAATTCTCCCATTCCTGAAATCTGCCGAGGACCGACCCCATGACCCGAATCCGCCTTTCGCCCTTGTTGCCCTGCGCCATCGCGGCCGCGAGCCTGCTCGCTGCCTGCGGCGGTGGCGGCAGCGACGGCAGTGCCACTGGCACGCTGCGCCTGTCCCTCACCGATGCGCCAGCCTGCGGCTACGACAACGTCTTCGTCACGGTCGAGAAAGTCCGCGTGCACAAGAGCGGCTCGGCCTCCGACAGTGACAACGGCTGGTCGGAGGTCGTGCTGGCCAGCCCGCAGCGCGTCGATCTGCTGACCCTCACCAATGGCACGCTGCTGCCACTGGGTCAGACCGCCCTGCCGGCCGGCACCTACACCCAGATGCGCCTGGTGCTGTCGCCGAACACCAGCTCAGCGCCGCTGGCCAACTCGATCAAGCCAACGGCGCGCCCAGAGACCGCCCTGACGACCCCCAGCGGTGCACAGAGCGGCTTGAAGATGAACGTGAACATCACTGTCAACCCAGACACGGTTGCCGATTTCGCGATCGACTTCGACGCCTGCAAGTCCTTCGTCAAGGCCGGCAATTCTGGCCAGTACCTGCTGAAGCCGGTGCTGTCGGTGATCCCGATCATCTCGTCGAAAATCGTCGGCTTCGTCGACCTCGCGATCGCGAACGGCAACACAGGCGTGTCGGCGCAGTCCGATGGCATGCCGCTGCGCGCTACCGTACCCGATGCGAATGGCCGCTTCGAGTTGGCCTGGATTCCAGCCGGTACCTACGACCTGGTGATCACGGCGCAGGGCCGCGTCAACGCGGTCATGGCCGG
>JANNGJ010000490.1:0-13242 GCA_031403815.1 Burkholderiales bacterium
AATAGGTCGGTAATCACTTCCTCATGGGTCGGCCCCAAGCAGAACTCGCGCTCGTGACGATCCTTGAAGCGCACTAGTTCTTTGCCGTAAAAATTCCATCGGCCTGTTTCTCGCCATAACTCTGCGGGAGAGGCGATGGGCGATGGGCACCGAGGGCATGAAGTACTCGCTGGTCTCGCGCGAGGTGATCGCTGATTGCGTCGAGACCTGCGTCGGCGGCCAGTGGATGGACTGCGTGCTGGTGATCGGCGGCTGCGACAAGAACATGCCCGGCGGCATGATGGGCATGCTGCGTGCCAATGTGCCGGCGATCTACGTCTATGGCGGCACCATCCTGCCCGGCAGGTACAAGGGAGAGGACCTGAACATCGTCAGCGTGTTCGAGGCCGTCGGCCAGTTTTCCGCCGGGAAGATGAGCGAGGAAGACTTCTGCCAGATCGAGCGCCGCGCCATCCCCGGCAGCGGCTCGTGCGGCGGCATGTACACCGCCAACACCATGAGCTCGGCCTTCGAGGCGCTGGGCATGAGCCTGCCTTTCGCCTCCACCATGGCGAATGTGGAAGACTCCATCGTCGAGCACACGCGGAAGGCGGCGCGGGCCCTGGTCGAGGCGGTCAAGCGCGACCTCAAGCCGCGCGACATCGTCACGCGCAAGAGCATCGAGAACGCGGTGGCCCTGATCATGGCCACGGGCGGTTCCACCAACGCCGTGCTGCACTTCCTGGCCATCGCCCATGCCGCCGAAGTCGAGTGGACGATCGACGATTTCGAACGCGTGCGTCGCAAGGTGCCCGTCCTCTGCGACCTCAAGCCCAGTGGCAAGTACCTGGCCATTGACCTGCACCGCGCCGGCGGTATCCCGGCGGTGATGAAGCAGTTGCTCAAGGCCGGCCTGCTGCACGGGGACTGCATGACGATCACCGGCAAGAGCGTGGCCGAGAACCTGGCCGAGGTGCCCGAAATGTCGCCCGACCAGGATGTGATCCGTCCCCTCGATCGCCCGATGTATGCGCAGGGGCACCTGGCCATCTTGCGCGGCAACCTGGCCACGGAAGGCTGCGTGGCCAAGATCACGGGCCTGAAGAGTCCCGTCATGAGTGGTCCGGCGCGCGTGTTCGACGACGAGCAGTCGGCACTGGCCGCCATCATGGCCAACAAGATCGTCGCTGGCGACGTCATGGTGCTGCGCTACCTCGGGCCCAAAGGCGGGCCGGGCATGCCCGAAATGCTGGCCCCCACCGGGGCGCTGATCGGCCAGGGGCTGGGTGAGAGCGTGGGCCTGGTCACCGATGGCCGCTTCTCCGGCGGGACCTGGGGCATGGTGGTTGGCCACGTTGCGCCCGAAGCCTACGAGGGCGGCGCGATTGCACTGGTGCGTGAGGGCGACAGCATCACCATCGATGCGCACCAGTTGCAGCTTCACTTGCATGTTGATGACGCCGAACTGGCGCGCCGCAAGGCATCCTGGGTCAAACCGTTGCCGCGCTACACCCGCGGCGTGCTGGCCAAGTTTGCCTTCAATGCATCGAGCGCCAGCGCCGGCGCGGTGCTCGACCGCTTCGAGTGAGCCTCAGGCCTTGGGCTTGTGCTCGGGTGAATCTTCGAAGCTCGTGCTCGTCTGGCTGTCGAACACGCTGTCCTTGATCACCTGCTCGTTGTGCTCGCGCTTCTTGGCGCGGCCGCTCTCCACACGGTCGGCAGCGGCGCGGCGAGCCCGCAGCGCGGCTTCCTGGGTTTTCTGCTTGTCGCGGTCAATGCCCATGGCCTCCATGTTGGCGCGCCGCCGCTCGAGCTTCTTTTCCTCGAGCTTGTCCATCTCACGCTTCTTCGTCAGGCCACTGCTGTCAGCGTAGGCCCACCAGACCGCAGCCGCGGCGAAGGGCGACAACACCGCCCACCAGCTCCAGGCGGCGACGAAACTGATCTCCGCAAACTTCAGGGCGATCAGCAAAACACCGAGCACCACGAACCACATCTCGCTCTCCTCGCGGCATACGGGGGTCAACCGACTTGCCTAGAATGCCGTTGAGCCAAACTGTAACCTAGCTGTTCCACCTCTCCAGCGGAAGGAAGTCATGAAATCCCTGATGGTCCTGAGCGTCGCCCTCGGCGCCGCGCTTGTCTCCCCGGCCTTCGCCAGCGCCGACATGGCCCAGAAAAAGAACTGTATGGCCTGCCATGCCGTCGACAAGAAAGTCATCGGGCCGTCGTACAAAGACGTGGCGGCAAAGTACGGCGGCCAAAAAGATGCCGCCGACAAGCTCGCGCAAAAGATCCTCAAGGGCGGCTCGGGCGTCTGGGGCGCCGTGCCGATGCCGGCCAACCCGCAGGTCAGCGAAGCCGAGGCCAAGCAACTGACAGCCTGGATTTTGAGCACCAAGTAAGCTCGTCGGCGACTGCGCCGAGAAAAGCGAGGCCCCGTTCGTCGGGGCCTTGTGCTTTGTGCAGTGACCTCTGGCGTTGAAGCCTCAGGCGAATTCCTGGCGCACGCTGGGCGACATCAGGCGCTGCATGATCCAGCACAGCACCGCGCAGGCCGCCAAGGTCACAACCGCGGCCATGACCTGGGATGCGGTAGCGAAGCCGCCAAACACGTTCGCGGCCGCAGCCGGCAAGGGCGCGCGCGCGAGCGTGGCCTCGACCACCGACTGCACAAGCTCGTGCTGCAACCACAGGCTGAGCAGGTTGGCCGCAATGGCCAGGCCCAACAAGGCGATGAAGCAGCGACGTGCCCAGTCCAAGCGCAGCAACAGGCCGGCCGCGCTGGCCATCGTGGCCAGGGACAGCGTCAACCCGGCGCCCACCACCCAGGGCAGGTAGCCGATCAGCAGGCCCGACAACAGTGGCAAGGGTTGCGCCGCGCCAAGCCCTTGCAGGCCAGGCAGCCACGACGCCACGGTCGCGTTCTGCACCAGCGCTGACAGGCTGGCCAGGGCGCCGAGGGCAAGGAACATCCAGGCCGTCAGCGTGACGAACAGGGACCGCGATCCGACGTTAAGAGTCTGGGGCATGGTGCGCTCCTGGCAACATAGACAGCGCCATCGTGACGCCGCTATGTGTCAACCATTCTTCGCGCGTGCCGGGCCGTCGTCATTCCCCCACAAAGGTGGTTCGCGCCCCACAGTGGTGTCAATGTGGGCTGCAGGCCACAGACGCGACCGCATCACTCAATGACTTCTGGCCAATCGGTGTGAAAGGCCTGGCCGGCGGGCCGGTCAATGCGCTCGTAGGTGTGGGCGCCGAAGAAGTCGCGCTGGGCCTGGAGCAGGTTGGCCGGCAGGCGGGCGCTGCGGTAGGCGTCGTAGTAAGCCAGCGAAGCACTCATCGCGGGCACCGGGATGCCGTGGACGACGGCGGTGGCGACGACCTCGCGCCACGCCGCCTGGGCCTCGTTCAAGGCCTGGCAGAAGAACGGGGCCAGCATCAGGTTGGCCAGACCTGGCTCGGCGCGAAAGGCTTGTGTGATGTGGTTGAGAAAGCGCGCGCGGATGATGCAGCCGCCGCGCCAGATGCTGGCGATGCCGCCCAGGTCAAGCGCCCAGCCACGGCGCAAACCCATCGTGCGCATCAGGTCGAAGCCCTGCGTGTAGCTGACGATCTTGGCGGCGTAGAGCGCATCACGCACCTGCGCCACCAGCCGGGCGCGGTCGCCCTTCAGCGTCAGCGACGGGCCGTGAAGCACGGCGCTGGCCGCCACGCGCGCCGCCTTCATCGACGACAGCACGCGCGCCTCGACCGCGGCGTTGATGGTGCTGACGACCACGGCGTTGTCGGCGGCATTCATCAAGGTCCACTGCCCCGTCCCCTTCTGGCCGGCCTTGTCGAGGATCAGATCGACCACCGGCACGCCGCTCTCGGGGTCGCGCTGGCGCAGGATCTTGCCGGTGATCTGAATCAGGTAGCTCTGCAACTCGCCCTCGTTCCAGCGCTCGAACACCGCCCCCATCTCGTCGCTGCTCAGGCCCGCGGCCTGGAACAGCGCATAGGCCTCACAGATCAACTGCATGTCACCGTACTCGATGCCGTTGTGCACCATCTTCACGTAGTGGCCCGCGCCGCCTTCGCCGATGTGCATCACGCAGGGCTGGCCATCGACGCGGGCGGCGATGCTCTCAAAGATCGGCTGCAACACCGCCCAGGTGCTGGCCGGGCCGCCTGGCATGATGGACGGCCCCTTTCGCGCGCCCTCCTCGCCCCCGGACACGCCCGCGCCGACGAAGCGCAGGCCGCGGCTCTCGAGTGCAGCCGCACGCCGCTCGGTGTCGGTGTACAAGCTGTTGCCACCGTCGATGACGATGTCGTCCGCCTCGAGCAGCGGCACGAGTTGCTCGATCACTGCGTCGACGGCGGCGCCGGCCTTGACCATCAGCATCACGGTGCGTGGGCGCTTGAGCGAGGCCACGAAATCGGCCAAGGCCGCTGCGCCCTGGAGCTGCTTGCCGGGATGCGCTGCCACGAAGGCCTGCATTGCCTCGGGGCTGCGGTTGTACACCGCCACCCGAAAGCCTCGGCTCTCGATATTGAGCACGAGGTTCTGGCCCATCACCGCCAGGCCGATCAAGCCCAGATCACATCTTGCCGTCATCGCGTCTCCCGTCCGAAGGGGACGAAAGGGTATCAGGGCAGGTCGTGGCCTGTGCTGGCGCACCAGACCTGGTACCAGTCCTCGGCATCCAAGCGCAGCGACAGCGCGGCAACGGCCGCGGCAATCGCCTCGATACGCGACGAGCCCGTGATCGGCACGGGCCGCGCCGGATGGCGCAGGATCCACGCGTAGGCCACGGTGGCAACGCTGACCTGGTGCGCCTGCGCCAGGCCCGCCAGCGCGCCGCGAACCCGCTGTGCGCGCTCGTCGTTGGCAGTGAACAGACTGCCGCCGGCCAAAGGCGACCAGATCATCGGCCTCAGTCCGAGGTCCACACATTGGTCAAGCGTGCCGTCAGCCAATGCCTGCATTTGCAGGGGCGAGAACTCGATCTGCTGCGTCACCAGCGGGAAGCGCCGGTGCAGCGGGGCCAGCTGTGACGGCGTGTGGTTGGAGACACCGAAGTGCAGCACCTTGCCGGCACTTCGCAGGGCGGTGAAGGTCTCGGCCACCGCGTCGGGGTCCATCAGCGCGTCGGGGCGATGCAGCAGCAGCACATCGATGCGGTCGGTGCGCAAGGCGCGCAGCGAGGCCTCAACCGAGGCGGTGATGTGCGCACGCGAGCTGTCGTAGGACTTGATCCGGTGCAGCGGGCGCGCCGGCGTGACCAGCTTGATGCCGCACTTGGTGACGATCTGCAGGCGCTCGCGCAGGCCGGGCAGCGCGGCCAGGGCGTCACCAAACAAGGCCTCGACGCTGTAGCCGCCGTAGATGTCGGCGTGGTCGAAGCTGGTCACGCCCAGGGCCAAGCATTGTTCGATCCAGCGCGCGCGCGCGGGCACGTCCAAGCCCCAGGCGGCCATGCGCCAGGTACCGGCGACGATGGGCGAGAGGGTCACCGCAGGTCACCTGCCAGGCTGGCCAGTGCCTCAGGGCTCACTGTGACATGTGCGGGGTAGTGGGTGTGATCACACCCGACTTTCACCGCCGCCCCAGCGCGGATCGCCGCCCGCTGCGCGAGATTGAACTCGAAGCGCACAAAGTGCACCGCCGAAGTTTTCTCGTCAGTGCTGCGATCCAGGTCTTCGTCGGCGATGGCGAACACCCGCGGGTGGCCCTCGACTTCGACGAACATGCGGTCCTCGACGCCGATCAGCCGCGCCAGCTCGCGCTTGCGCTCATGCACATCGGGGTACTCGATCAGCATGGTTGCTTTCCAGTTGCAGCCGTCCGGGATCAGTGGCGCGTAGGCATCGATCTCGCTCTGGATACCGTCTTCGTCGAAGATCTTCTCGATGTGCAGCATCTCCTGGATCTGGCGCTGGATCGACTGCCGGTCCACGAACTGCAGGTTGATGTGCTCGCCCAGGGCCACGCTGCGCAAACGGCGGTGGGCAATGGCAGCAGGCTTGCTGCTCTGGCGAATCTTGGCGTAAGCCTCGAGCGTGAGCAGGTCACTGCGGGTCAGGGTGGTCATCACATTCATTCCAATCCGTAGGCCATGCGCACGAGAGTGAGCGGGTGATGCAGGACCTTGGCCGGCGTGCCGGCCTGGCGCATGCCCTGGGCAATGTGGTGACCAGCCATCGGGCAGTCGCTGCTGATGACGTCGGGCTCGTCCTTGGCCATGGCCTTGAACACAGGCTTGCCAATCTTCATGGCAACTGGATGGGTTGCCGTCTTGACGCCATAGGTGCCGGCATGGCCTGAGCAGCGCTCGACGGTGTTGAGTTTGACCTCGACCTTGGTGCCGACCAGGTTGAACATTTCTTCGGTTTTCTTGCCGATCTTTTGCACCCGGCCATGGCAAGGAATGTGATAACTAACGCGGCCCAGCGCGGCCTTGAAATCGGTCTTGAGCAGGCCATCCTTGTGGCGCGCGATGAAGTATTCGAAGGGGTCGAACATGGCCGCCTTCACCGCCTGGGTGTCGGCACAGGCCGGGAACATCAAAGGCAGTTCCTGCTTGAACATCAAGGTGCAGCTCGGAATCGCCGAGAGAATGGCATAGCCTTCTTTGGCATAGCGCACCAACACCGGCATGTTGGCTTCTTTGTGCTTGGCAACGCCGTCAAGATCGCCCAGCTCGAGCTTGGGCATGCCACAGCAGGATTCCTTGTCGACAATGACATAGGGCACGTCGTTGTGCTCGAGCAGCTTGACCAGGTCGTGGCCAATGCCGGGCTCGTTGTAGTTGACATAGCAAGTGGCGAAAATCGCCACCTTGCCGGGCGTGCGCTGGCCGTTGGTGACCACCGTGGCGCGGCCCTGCTTGTCTTCGCTCCAGCGAAAGCGCTGGGTGCCGAGCGCGGGCATCCAGGCGTCGGGGTGCACGCCCAGGGTCTTGTCCATCACCTTGCGCGCAAGTTGGGTCTTGTTCACTGCATTGACGGTCTGCACCACGACCGGGATGCCGGCGAACTGGCCGTGTACGTCGGTCGAGGCGAGGAATTTCTCTGAGGCCTTGACGCCGCCCTGTTTGAACTTGATCGCCTTGGCGCGCAGCATCAAGTGCGGGAAGTCGAGCTGCCAGGGATGCGGCGGCGTGTACGGGCACTTGGTCATGTAACACAGGTCGCACAGGTAGCACTGGTCCACAACATCCCAGTAGGCTTGCTTCTTGACGCCGTGGACCTCGCCATCTTCGGTCGCATCCACCAGATCGAACAGGGTCGGGAAGCTCTGGCACAAGCTGACGCAGCGGCGGCAACCGTGGCAGATGTCGAAAACCCGCTCCATCTCCTTCATGGCCAAGGCTTGGTCATGGAAGTCGGGGTTGAGCCAATCGAGGGGGTGCCGGGTCGGCGCTTCTAGGTTGCCTTCGCGCATGGGGTTCAGAGCTTCAGTGCGGGGTGGGCCAGATGGAAAACAAGGGGCATGAAGCCCCTTGTCAAGGTGGACGCAGAGCGCCTCAGTCAACCAGCGCGTCAAGCGCCTTCTGGTAGCGGTTGGCGTGAGACCGCTCAGCCTTGGCCAGGGTCTCAAACCAATCGGCGATTTCGTCAAAACCCTCGTCGCGCGCTTGCTTGGCCATGCCCGGGTACATGTCGGTGTACTCGTGCGTCTCGCCCGCCACAGCCGCCTTCAGGTTCAGGCGGCTGCTGCCGATCGGCAGGCCGGTGGCCGGGTCGCCAACCGCCTCGAGAAACTCGAGGTGGCCGTGCGCATGCCCGGTCTCGCCTTCGGCGGTCGAGCGGACCAGCGCGGCAACATCGTTCTGGCCTTCGATGTCGGCCTTGTTTGCGAAATACAGATAGCGGCGGTTTGCCTGCGATTCGCCAGCGAAGGCGTCCTTCAGGTTCTGCTCGGTCTTCGATCCTTTCAAACCCATGTCACTCTCCTGTGATTGCAATCGGCGAGGTCGGTCGCGCTGCCGGGGGGCGGCTGACGCAACGGAAGCAATAACTTATCGTATCGATGACCGGGATGCCAATGCAATCCGGCTATCCAGGCCATAGCCAGCGGGCTGGGCGCGCAATCAGGCAAAAAGCCAGTCGGCGACGCGGCGGTGCAGCAGCGCTTGCGGATCCACCAGTTCATCCAGCACGGTGAAATGGTCTCGCCCGGCGATCTCCTCGCAGACCGGCACCACAGACGCACCCCAGCGCGCGCGGATCAGGCGGTTGTGGCGCAGGAATTCGTCACTCTCCAAGGCACCCACCACGGTGTGCAGGCAGGCCTGCGTGGGCGCCGGAAATACGGCAGGGCTTGCCCGCGCGACCACCGCTGGCGTCAGGCGCAAGTCCGTCTGCAGGGAGGGCGTGGCCGCAATCGGCGCCAACTCATACAGGCCGGAAATCGACAATGCCCGCCGGGTCAGACGTCTCGGCAGGTCAGGCGCCAGACGGCGGCCGTCACAGGCCAGCAGCATGGCCGCCAGATGCCCGCCAGCAGAGTGGCCCACCACCACCGGGTCCGCCGCGTCACCACCGTAGTCGCCCGCATGCCGGTGTACCCAGGCCAGTGCGTGCGCCATTTGCAGAGCGATGGTGTCGATCGTCACAGCCGGGCAGAGGTCGTAGTTGGGGACGACGGCCATCGCCCCAGCAGCCACGAAGGGGGACGCAGCGAAAGAGAAGTCCGACTTGTCCAGGGTGCGCCAATAGCCACCGTGGATGAACACGAGCACCGGCGCGTTCGAGCGCGCCGCAGGGAACACGTCGAGACCCAAGCCTGTGCCCTCGAGGAAGGGAATGTCGACGCGGCAGGCCAGGCTTTGCCGCGCCTGCGCCGAGTTATGCCGCCAGCGCTCGATGTGCTGCGCGAAAGCGGGCACCCGTCGGCGGTTGTCGTACTGCAGTTCCAGCCATGCCGGATCTGGCGTCGAAACTGCCTTGCGCTTGTTTCTCATCAGAGACCCCCGGTTGGCGGTGACGCTCGCACGCGGCCCAGGTGATGTCAAGCGCCGCTGCTAGAATTCTGTCGTCGTGGGGGCGTAGCTCAGCTGGGAGAGCGTCGCGTTCGCAATGCGAAGGTCAGGAGTTCGATCCTCCTCGTCTCCACCATCACGCACTCGCCGAGGCCGAACCGGACGTCTCGGGACCTTGGCTTACGCGAGAACACGCATCGACAAGTCGATGGCCCGCACATCCTTGGTCAATTTTCCGATGGAAATGCGGTCGACGCCCGTGGCCGCAATCTCGCGCACCACCGCCAGATCAACCCCACCCGACACTTCGAGCAGCGCCCGGCCGCCGGTGAGGGCAACGGCGCGGCGCATGTCCTCACCGCTGAAGTCGTCGATCAATACGCTGGTGGCGCCAGCCGCAAGAGCCTGCTGCAGTTCGGCCAGGGTCTCGACCTCGATCTGGATCTCAACGCCAGCGTTGAGCGCGTGCGCGGCCGCCAACGCCGGGGCGATGCCGCCAGCCGCTGCGATGTGGTTCTCCTTGATCAAGATGCCGTCCCATAGCGCCAGGCGCTGGTTCTGGCCACCGCCAACCCGCACCGCGTACTTCTGCGCCTGGCGCAGGCCGGGCAGAGTCTTGCGGGTGTCGAGGACGACGCAGCCACGGCTTGTTGGCGACGCGCCGACGATGGCCTCGACGTAGCTCCGGGTCAGCGTGGCAACGGCAGACAGCATCTGCAGAAAATTCAACGCCGGGCGCTCGGCGCCGAGCAAGGCCCTGGCCTCGCCTTCGATGCGGCACACCACACTGCCGACGGCCGCTACGGCGCCCTCTGCGACCAGCCATTCGACCCGGGTTGACGCATCAACGCGGTGCATGCACGCATCAAACCAAGCCTGGCCGCAAAGCACCGCAGCCTCCTTGACCTGTACCTGCGCATGCACGCGGCGCGCGGCAGGCACCAGCATCGCGGTCCAGTCGCCACGTCCAATGTCTTCCATCAGCGCGTCGCCGACATTGCGCGCCAGTGCTAGCGCAAGGGTTTCGTTATGGTCGAAGGAAATCATCGCGTGCTCGGTGGAATGCCCGCGCCGCGCGCGGCGGCTTCCATTTCACCACTGCAGCAGCGTGCATGCCGCGCCACGGGTCAGCATGAAATGCCGTATAACCCAACGCTTGCCTTCAGGCCCTCTACTAAGGTTATGCCCGAAGACGGGCAACTCGGCTTTGACGATATATTGGCGCCCGTCGCGGTGAACACGACCGGGTATGCTTGTTGCAACGCAAGACGTTGCGCCGGCCCACAAGGCTGTTGGATTGACGGAGCAGCGCCCTCTTGTTGAGGCGACTGGAGGACTGGTTTGAATTACGCCGAGCAGCAACGCAATCCCAAGAAGCATGCGGTCGGGATCGGTATCGTCATCCTCCTGCATATCGTGCTTGGCTATGCCTTGATACATGGCTTGGCCCGGTCGGTGATCGAGGTCATCAAAGGCCCGATCGAAACCAAGATCATCGAAGAGATCAAGCCGCCGCCGCCGCCGCCCGAGAACCTGCCGCCACCGCCCAAGTTCGCGCCGCCGCCACCGAGTTTCGTTCCGCCGCCAGAAGTCATCGTGAATGCGCCGCCAACGCCGGCGCCCACGATCACCACCACGACGGTTGCGCCGCCTGCAACAGCCGTGGTGATTGCGCCCCAGTCCACTGCCCCCGCCCCGGCGGCCCCAGCCCCGGCACGGGTGGCTGCACGGCCGGCTATCGGCAACGTCCAGGCCTGCGCACCGGGGCCCGACGACTACCCCGCCGCTGCGCTCAAGGAAGAAGCCACAGGCACCACGCGGGTGCGCTTCACCGTTGATGGCACCGGCAAGCTGGCCGCCGCCGAGGTGGTGAGATCAGCTGGGGCCTCGCGCGCGCACAAGGCGCTTGACCGCGTTGCGGTATCCAAGCTCAGCGAGTGCAAGTTCTCGCCGGGCCTCGACGAGAACGGCCGCGCCGTCGGTGGCTCGTTCGAAGTCGAATACGTTTGGAAGCTGGCCGGTTGACCGACCGGTCAGCACCAGCGTTTTCTGTTCACCCGTTCGTCACCAGCGCGGCAAGAAATACCACGCACGTTTGTATCCTGGAGGAACCATGTCTTTGACCCAACTTGTCCGCGCCCCCTTTGTAGCCGCGCTGATCGCTCTGGCCACATTGGCCTCGAGCCTGCCGACGGCAGCCCTGGCCCAGGCCGCCGCGTCGGCGCCCGCCGCTGACGCACCTGCGCCTGCTGCGGTACCCGTCGCTGCAGCGGCTGGCCCCACGGTCAGCAAAGAATCCGTTGCCAACCCCTACGGCATGGAAGCGCTGTGGCGTGACGGCGACCTCATCACCCGCAGCACGCTGATCATCATGATCATCATGTCGATGGCCAGCTGGTACGTCATCTTCACCAAGCTGTTCGAGCAGAGCAAGCTGATGAAAAGCGCCAAGCTCGCCAGTGCGACCTTCTGGTCGGCCGGCTCCATCAAGAAGGGCGCCGAAAGCTTGGATGAGAGCAGCGCGTTCCGCTTCATCGCCGAGAGCGGTCTCAAGGCCAGCGACCACCATGAGGGCACGATGGTGGAATCGATCGACAAGCACACCTGGATCGGCATGAGCATCCAGCGCGCCGTTGACAACATCAACAGCCGCCTGCAGGACGGCCTGGCCATCCTGGCCACAGTGGGCTCCACTGCTCCGTTCGTCGGCCTCTTCGGCACGGTCTGGGGCATCTTGCACGCGCTGACCAGCATTGGCACCTCGGGCCAGGCTTCGATCGACAAGGTTGCCGGCCCCGTCGGTGAGGCGCTCATCATGACCGCCATCGGCCTGGCGGTCGCGGTGCCCGCGGTGATGGGCTACAACTGGCTGATTCGCCGCAACAAGAGCGCCATGGAGAGTGTGCGCACCTTCTCGGGCGACGTGCACAACGTGTTGCTGGCCGGCAAGCGCTGATCTGTCCTTGAAACGAGACGATCCGCCAGGAGACAGTGCATGTCAATGAACGTAGGCTCGGCAGACGGCGACGATGACGAGATGAACTCCACCATCAACACCACGCCCCTGGTGGACGTGATGTTGGTGCTCTTGATCATTTTCATGATCACGATTCCAGTGGTCACTCAGAGCATCAAGCTTGAGCTGCCCCAGGAACGCAATGTGCCGACGCAGACCAAGCCCGAGAACATCACCATCGCAGTCAACCGCGACGGCGAAATCCACTGGGGCATGGAGCGCCTTCCTGACATTGAGACCCTGGTCGCGCGCTTGAAGGTGGTGTCGGTCAAGGAGCCGCAGCCCGAGGTGCACATCCGCGGCGACAGCGAGGTGCGCTATGAATCTGTTGGCCGCGTGGTGGTGGCCTGCCAGCGTGCAGGCATTCTCAAGGTGGGTTTCATCACCGAACCGCCCGCTGGCTCTACGACGCGCTAAGGAGCATAAACATGTCGATGCAAGTTGGCGCCAGTAGCCGCGAAGACGAGCCGGTGATGGAGATGAACATGACGCCGTTGATCGACGTCATGCTGGTGCTGTTGATCCTGTTCATCATCACCATCCCGATCCAGACGCACGCCGTCAAGATGAACATGCCGATCCCGAGCAACGCTCAGCCCAAGGAGCCGCGCCCGCCGATCCGCGTCGACGTCGACTTTGACGGCACCATCGGCTGGAACGGCATTGCCGTCACGCGCGAGGAATTGCAAGGCAAGTTGCGCGAAGTGGCCGCCGAGCCCGACCAGCAAGAGGTGCATCTGCGCCCGAACAAACTCGTGACCTACAAGAACGTCGCCTTCGTGATGGCCAGCGCGCAGCGCCTGGGCGTGACCAAGATCGGCCTGGTCGGCAACGAACAGTTCATGAATTGAAATGACGTCAATCCGCGCCCTGACCCTTGCCTTGTTAACCGCCGGCGCGATGAGCGCCGCGGTGGCCCAGGGCGTGCGACCTGAAGTCGGCAAACCGCTGCAACAGGCCAGCGAATTCCTCAAGGGCGGCAAAGCCAAGGAGGCGCTGGCCAAGGTGCGGGAAGCCGACGCGATGGGTGGCAAGAACCCGGCCGAGCAGCTGATGATCGACCGCATGAAGGGCGCCGCGGCACAACGCGCCGGCGACAACGCCACAGCGATTGCGGCCTTCGAATCGGCCATGGCCTCGGGCCGGCTATCTGGCGCCGAGCAAGCCCAGGTGGCCGAGTCTCTGGCCTTTGCCTACTCGCAGCAAAAGAACTGGCCCAAGACAACGGAGTGGGCCAACCGGGCCCGCGCTGCCGGCGGCAACAGCGCCTCA
>JANNGJ010000491.1:0-29891 GCA_031403815.1 Burkholderiales bacterium
TCGAGCTTGTCTTCCTTGGTCGGCAGCTTCAGGGCGCCTATGTGGTGCATCGAGATGGCCCGCGCGACCGCGCCATACAGGTGCAGCAGTTCGGCATGCTCGTCGGCCAGGGCTTCGCTGAGGAAGCTGGACGGCAAGCCCAACGCCGTGGCCTTGCTTTGGAGGGCTTGACCCATGAACTTGTTGGCCGCGGCGGTCCAGTCGGCCTTGGGCACCAGCACGCCACCGGCCGACAGCTCGAACAACTCCACATCGAGCGGCGCCACCACCACCTTGGCGTCCTTGGGCAAGCCCGTGAAGCCCGGCGCGAGGTTGCGTGACTGGGCCTGAGCGCCGAGCACGATACCGCACAGCAACACCACCTCGCCGCAGCGCCGCAGGGCGCGCTGCAATGCGTCGAATCCAGTGAACACGGTGATCCTCCTTGGTTGGCAACCGCAATGGGCTGCCGGCATTGTTTTATCGCGCAAGCCGCAAGCCTAGCAGCGCAAAAGCGGCGAACGGCATCGGGTTCGCCCTGAGCGCCGCGGGGGCGGCACAAGGTCACGGCTGCGACTAGAGTCTGGCCATGCCCTCCCCCTCCAGCATCACCATCGCCCACAACACAGCAGCCTCACGCTTCGAAGCAAGGGTTGACGGCCTGTTGTGCGTGGCCGACTACAGCTTGGCTGGCGCCACCATCACGCTGTTCCACACCGAAGTGCCACCCGGCCTCGAAGGCCGCGGCATCGCCGCTGCCCTGGTGGCCGAGGCCCTGGCCCATGCGCGGCGTGAAGGCTGGCGCGTGCGCCCCACTTGCAGCTACGTCGCCAGCTACATGCAACGCCACCCCGAGACCCTCGACTTGCTCGAGACCTGACCCACTGCCCCCACGGAGAACCACATTGCTGCTGACCCGCCCGCGCCGCTTGCTCGCCCTCTTGTTCGCGCTTTTGCTCGCGACACCCCTGGTTTGCGTGGCGCAAGCCTTCCCAACCAAGCCGGTCAAGATCATCGTCGGCTTCCCCGCCGGCGGGCCGCTCGATGCGCATGCCCGCCTGCTCGCCGACAGCCTGTCCAAGCAGCTCGGCCAGGCGGTGATCATCGACTACAAGGCCGGCGCCGGCGGCACGGTGGGCGCCGAGTTCGTGGCCAAGGGCGAAGCCGACGGCCACACCCTGCTGATGGCCAACACCGGCACCATGGTCATCAACCCCGCCGTCTATACCAAGCTGCCCTACCAGACCCTGCGCGATTTCGTGCCCATCGCGCGCACCGCGCAGCAGCCGCTGGCCTTGCTGGTGCACCCCGATGTCAAAGCCAAGAACATCAGCGAGCTGGTGGCGCTGGCCAAGGCCGGCCCCGGCAAGCTGAACTACGGCTCGGCCGGCAACGGCGGCATCAGCCACCTGGTGCCCGAGATGTTCAAGCAGGCCACCGGCACTTTCATCGTTCACATCCCCTACCGCGGCAGCGCGCCGGCCTTCACCGATTTGATGGCCGGTCAGGTGCAAGTGATGGCCGAATCGATCCCGCAGGCCGCGCAATACGTCAAGGCCGGCAAGCTGCGCGCGTTGGCCGTCACCAGCCGCGAGCGCAACCCGGCGCTGCCCGAGGTGCCGACCATGATCGAAGCCGGCTTGAAGAACTTCGAGGTGGTGGGCTTCTATGGCGTGCTGGCGCCGGCCGCCACACCCATGGCCGCCGTCGACAAACTTTCCGCCGCGTTCAAAGCCACACTCGAATTGCCCGAAGTGCGCAGCCGCATGGTGACGCAGGGCGCCGACCCGGCCTTCCTGGGCAGCGAGGATTTCGCCAAATTCCTCGGCGCCGAGATGCCGCGCTGGGCCAAGGTGGTGAAGGACTCGGGCACCAAGCTGGATTGATCCGATGAACGCCGACGCACAAGCGGTGCTGGACTTTTGGTTCGGCCCACCCGACGACCCCGGCCACACGCAAACGCGGCCGCAGTGGTTTCGCAAAGACGAGGCCTTCGATGCCGCCATCGCGCAGCGCTTCGGGCCGCTGACAGCGCGCGCCCTGATCGGCGGCATCGACGACTGGAGCGCCGTGCCGCTGACGCCGCTGCCGGCCCTGGCCCGCGTGATTGTGCTCGACCAGTTCACGCGCAACAGTTTTCGCGGCACGGCGCGCGCCTTTGCGGGTGATGCGATGGCATTGCAAACGGCGCGCGCCCTGGTGGCCTCGGGCGGGGACCGCGAGCTCACCGGTGTGCAACGCCAGTTCTGCTACCTGCCCTTTGAACATGCCGAAGACCTGGCGCACCAGCGCACCGCAGTGCAGTTGTTCGAGCAGCTGGGCCGCGATGAGCCGGCGCTCGCCGGCCTGACGGAGTGGGCCCAGCGCCACCACGATGTCGTGGCGCGGTTCGGCCGTTTCCCGCATCGCAACGCCCTGCTCGGGCGCGCCTCCAGCGCCGACGAACTGGCCTATCTGGCCCAGCCGGGCGCAGGCTTCTGAGCGGCGCTTGACGAGTCCGCAGCGACTGCGGCGCGGCTCACTGGCGCCGCTCGCGCTGGACCTCTTCCTGCTCGCGCATCTTGACGCACTCGGGGTGCGATTGCAGCGCGGGCTGCTCACACTCACGCTTGATGCAGATCAGCATGCTGAGGAACATGCGGTCGCCGCAGCGCTCGCGCGGGCCGGCATTGGCCGACAAGCGTGGCAGGGGCGATGCCACAGCCGCCTCGGAGGCGCTGCGCGCGCGGGCCGTGGGAAGCAGTGGGGCCGTGGCGGCCAGCGGCGCGTCACCCGGCCGCGCCAGGGTGGCGCTGGCTGCTGCTGCTGGCGCAGTGGCGGCACCCGCATTGCGCAGCGCGGGGCTGCGGGCCGGCAGCACCGACAGAATGGTTTCGCCCGCCGCAGCATCTGCGGCCGGTGCCGCTTCGGTGCGCGCACCCGTGACGGCTGACGCTGCCGCGGGGCCTGCGCCCACCGGCATCGTGCCCGACGCAGCGGCCTCGACCGGCGCGGCCGGCTTGGCCTCAGGCCGTGTGAACCACCACCAGGCCAGCAGGTTGAGCAGCAACAGCAAGCCCAGTACACCCAACAGCAGCGGCGACTGGCGCGCCCGGGCCACGGCGACGGGCGACGGGGCCGGCGCCATCGCCACGGGCGGCGCGGTGGCGGCAGTGGTGTCGGTCGTGGCGCTCACGGCCGGTGGCATCTGCAGCACGGTGACGGCGTTGGCGCTGTCCGGCGCAGCGCTGGGCAGCGCGTCATCAATATCGATGTCGGTGCGCACCGGGCTGCGGGCCGGCACCGGCTCACGCGCGGCCACGCCGGGCACGGTCTTGTCGGCGCTGACGCGGCCCGGCATCGTGATGCGACCCTCGAGCACGTCGCGCAGCATGTGCACGCTTTGCGGTCGCTCGGGCGGCTTCAGGGCCAGCATCCAGTCCACCGCAGCCAAAAAGCCGGGCGAGCAGTCGCGTGGGCGCAGCTCGGTCATGCGCGGCTGGTCGTCATGCAGTGCGCGCGAGGCCGCGGCCACGGGCTCCTGCCCGGTCAGGAGATAGACCATGGTGCCGCCCAGCGCATACAGGTCGGTCCACGGCCCCTGGCGCATGGCATTCGCATCCGCGTACTGCTCGAGCGGTGCGTAGTGCGGCTTCATGATCGAAGTCAAGGCCTGGGTGCGGTCGCTCAGCACGCGCCGCGCCGCGCCGAAATCAAGCAGCACCGGCACACCGTCGTCACCGATCAGGATGTTGTCGGGCGCAATGTCGCGGTGGAACACGCCTTCGCGGTGCAAGCATTCCAGGGCCGACAACACCGCATCGAGCACGCGCCGACATACCGCTTCACCCGGCGGCACCACCATGCCCTGGCGCACCTGGCGCAAATTGCGGCCGACGTAGTAGGGCATGACCATGTAGGCCGTGCCGTTGTCTTCCCAGAAGCGGTAGACCTTGACCAGGGAGGGGTGGTCGAAGCGCGCCAACAGCCGGGCCTCATTGACGAAAGAACGCAGGCCCAAGGCGAAGGTGTCGGCGCTGGCGCGTGAGCGCACCGACACCTGCAGGCCGTCGCCACGGCCCGCCAGGGTGCCGGGCATGTACTCCTTGAGCGCCACTTCGCGCTCAAGGGCGTGGTCCCATGCGAGGTAGACGATGCCGAAGCCGCCGCTGCCGAGCAGGCGGCGAATTTCGAACTCGGCCACACGCGTGCCGGCCGGCAGGGCCTCGGGGCCTTCGGCAGACAGCAGGGGCGGCGCATCCACGGACATAAGAGACGAGCTTACTTGACAGGGGCTGCGCAGCGCTGTGCACACCACGGCCGCCTGCGGCATACGGCACGGCGGCGCCCGTTGTGGCCGGGCCGCGACCCGCCGGGCTGGTGCCCTCAAGTCGAGCCTTGCGCCTCCGAAAACACAGCGCGCAACGCCGTCGGTGCGCAAGCGATCGGCAAGGGGCAAACGTGAAAACCCCACGAAAACCTCGCAAAGGCCTCAAGTCGGCGAAAAGAGGCACCGATAAGCAAACCAACGGCAAGGGATTTCCAAACCGTGGTCCGGTCAGCCGGCCGAGAGGGTGCAAGAAAACACCCATCGACAGGCGTCGGGCGAAGTTCGAGGAAAGACCGCCCCGAACAAGCAACACGTCCGGCGCTATTGCCGGCGGTCCATCAACCCCTAGGAGATTTTCAAATGGCAATGTCAGTCAACACGAACAACGTGTCCCTCAACGCCCAGCGCAACCTGGGTATGTCGCAGTCGTCGCTGGCGACGTCGATGCAGCGCCTGTCTTCAGGCCTGCGTGTCAACAGCGCCAAAGACGACGCCGCAGGCCTGGCCATCGCCGAACGCATGAACGCTTCGGTGCGTGGCCTGAACGTGGCAGCCCGTAATGCCAACGACGGCATCTCTTTGGCGCAAACCGCCGAAGGCGCGCTGGGCAAGGTTGGCGACATGCTGCAGCGCATGCGTGAACTCGCAGTCCAGTCGGCCAATGCGACCAACAGTGTCGATGACCGCGCGGCGTTGCAATCCGAAGTCACGCAACTGCGCGACGAAATCGACCGCATCGCCAAGGGCTCTTCGTTCAACGGCAAGAAGCTGCTCGACGGCTCCTTCACCGCCGCGACCTTCCAGGTCGGTGCGGCCTCTGGTGAAAACATCACCGTCGGCTCACTGGCCGATACGCGTACGTCGGGTCTGTCGAAAATCGCCTACGCGGCCGTCACCGTGGCGTCTTTCAACGCCAACACTGTGATCACCGCGGCCGCCACCGCCATTGCCGATGGCGCGCTCGACATCACTGTCGGCGGCGTCACAACCGAGCTGGGTGCCATCGCCGCGGCCGCGTCGGGCCAGGAACGCCTGGGCCAGGTGGCCGAGGCCATCAACCGCAAAACCAGCGACACCGGCGTGTCGGCCTATCTGGTCGATGGCGGTGCCGGCGCATTCACGATCGAGCTGATGTCGTCGAAGACCGATGCCGCGGGCGTTGCGCTGGTGCCGACCTTGTCGGCCGGCTTCACGGCCATCGATACCGGCTTCGTGCCGCCGACCTTTGTGGCTGCCACGGCGGCGCAGGGCAAGGGCATCGACGCGATCGACATCACGACGGACAAGAACGCCTGGATCGCGATCAAGAAGTTGGATAGTGCGCTCGACCAGGTGAACAAGTCCCGTGGCACGCTCGGCGCGGTGCAAAGCCGCTTCGAGAACGCAGTGGGCGCCATCCAGATCCAGGCTGAGAACACCGCAGCCGCCCGCGGCCGGATCGTCGACGCCGACTTCGCCACGGAAACGGCGAACCTGTCGCGTGCCCAGATCCTGCAACAGGCGGGTACCGCCATGGTGGCCCAGGCCAACCAGTTGCCGCAGCAGGTTCTGTCGCTGCTGCGCTGATCAGCTAGGTTGGCCCGGCACCGGCGTCGCCGGTGCGGCGCCACTCCCCCCTCTCGGGCCCCGTCCTTCACAGAACGGGGCCCGTTCTCGTCTGGCAACGAGATGGCCTGCAAATGAGTCACTTATCAGTGCATTGGACACGCCGAGCGCGCTCAAGAATTGCCGCAACCAACAGCCCCGGCGGGCCCCGCCGGACGTCCTTGATATCTGACGGAGGGCCGCGAGGCCCCAAACCATCAGCACGAACAACGTTTCGCTCAACGCGCCACGCACTCTCAACATGAGCCCGTCTTCGCTGGCCACATCGATGCAACGCCTGTCATCGGGCCTGCGTGTCAACAGTGCCAAGGACGATGCCGCAGGCCTGGCAATTGCAGAGCGCATGAACACCCAGGTGCGGGGCCTGAACGTTGCAGCGCGCAATGCCAATGACGGCATCTCGCTGGCGCAAACCGCCGAAGGCGCGCTGGGCAAAGTCGGTGACATGCTGCAACGCATGCGCGAACTGGCAGTGCAGGCCGCCAACGCCACCAACAGCACCCAGGACCGCCAGGCCCTGCAGGCCGAGGTGATGCAGCTTCGCGACGAGATTGACCGCGTCGCCAAAGGCTCAAGTTTCAACGGTCGCAAGCTGCTCGATGGCTCCTTCACCGCAGCGACCTTCCAGATCGGCGCCAACTCCGGGGACAGCATCACGATCGGCTCCCTCGCCGACACGCGCGCTTCGCAGTTGTCCAACATTGCCTACTCGGCAGTCACGGTCGCCGGCATCGACCTCGACGGCTCACCGGCGGACATCACCTCGCTCACCGCGATCGCTGCCCCGCCGGCCACCAACGCGCTCGACATCACGGTCAACGGCGTGACCACCGAGCTAGGCGCCATTGCCGCCGCCGGCAATGCCCGCGAGCGGATGGGCCAAATTGCCGAGGCCATCAACCGCAAGACCGCGGAGTCAGGCGTATCGGCCTTCATTGTCGACAACCTCAACGGCACCGTTAACGTCGAATTGCTGTCGTCAAAAGTCAACGCAGCAACGGGCGTGGCCTACGTCCCGACCTTCGGCGCCGACTTCACGGTAGCCGCCACTGGCTTGGCCCCGCCAATCTTCGTCGTCAACACGGCGGCCCAAGGTGAGGGTGTTGAGACGATCGACGTGACCAGCGACAAGAACGCCTGGGTCGCCATCAAAAAGATCGACAGCGCACTGGACCAGGTCAACCAGTCCCGCGGCACTCTGGGCGCGATGCAAAGCCGCTTCGAGAACGCAGTCGCCAACATCCAGATCCAGGCCGAGAACCTGTCGGCGGCGCGCGGCCGCATCATGGACGCCGACTTCGCCATGGAAACAGCCAATCTGTCTCGGGCGCAGATCCTGCAACAGGCCGGCACGGCCATGGTGGCGCAAGCCAACCAGCTGCCACAACAGGTTCTGACCCTGCTGCGCAGCTGAAATCGCGCAACGACTGGGCTCAAGTCGGCGCGCGTTCGGCCGAAAACCCTAACGAGAGGAGCGCCCCCCCATGCCCACGTCGTCACCCGGTATCGGCAGCGGTCTCGATGTCAACAGCATCGTGTCGCAGTTGGTCGCGCTTGAGCGACAACCGATCGCCGCGCTGCAGGAGAAGAAGACCAAGCTGAACACGCAGCTGTCGTCGTTCGGCTTGCTGCAGAGCTACATGGCCAATGTCCAGTCGGCGGCGGCCCAGGTCAGTCGGGCTGACTTCTGGACCAAGAATATTGGCAGCAGCAGCGATGCCACAGCCGTCAGCGTCACGGCCCAGGCCTCAGCCGTGCCGGCCAACTACAGCATCGAGGTGGTCAATCTGGCCACGGCGCAATCCCTCTCGACCGCCGCCGGCGCCATCACCGACGCCAGCAACATGGGTGCCGGCACGATCACCATCACGCGCGGCACGACCTCGATCCCGATCACGGTCGCTGATGGGACCAGCCTGGCCGCCCTGCGCACACAGATCAACGCCGCCCAAGCCGGCGTGACTGCAGCGATCATCCAGGACGGCGCCACGCCCCGCCTGGTAATCACCGGCCAAAGCACGGGCATCGCCAACGCCGTGACCATCGTCGTGACGGGCGCCACCGGCCAGCTCGCCGCCCTGGGCTATCCCGCTGGCATGACCCAGGACCGCCCCGCCGCCGACGCATTGCTGCGCATCAACGGCCTGCAGATCAGCTCGGCCAGCAACACGCTCAACAACGTGGTTGACGGCTTGAGCCTGACATTGAGCAAGGCCACAACCAGCCCGGTGCAATTGACGATCAGCAACGACAAGGCCACGATCCGCAAGGGCGTCACCGAACTCGTCAGCGCCTACAACGAGGTCAGCCGCTACCTGTCGACGCAGACCAAGTACGACGATGCGTCCAAGGCTGCCGGCGCACTGCAGGGCGACAGCAGTGCCGTCGGCCTGCTGAACCGGCTGCGCGGCCTGCAGCAGCGGAGTACGACAGCGTCCACCGTGTTTGACCGCCTGGGCGATCTCGGGCTCGAGCTCCAGCGCGACGGGCTGATCAAGGTCAACGACGGCAAGCTCGACGCGGCCCTGGCCAACCCGGCTGAACTGGCCCGCGCCTTCACGACCTTGCAGACCGGCTTCGGCCACCGCTTCAAAGCGCTCAGTGACGGCGTGCTCAGCGCGAACGGACTGCTGACCACACGCACCAATGGCTTGCGCGACTCGATCTCTCGCAACGACAAGGACCAGAAGCGGCTGGAAGACCGCGTCGCGCGCGTGCAAGAACGCCTGACCCGCCAGTACTCGGCGCTGGACAACAGCCTGAATCGCCTCAATGGCCTGGGCAGTTACGTGCAGCAGCAGATCATCAACTGGAACAACACAGACAACCGTCTCTGAAGCAGATCAGAGGCGCGCGAGTTGACTGCACGGCCTGCACTGGGCGCAGGCCTTTCTTCTGGCGCAGCTGGCGCGCGGAAACAGGCTGTACGGCGCGCACCCAGCACCTCAAGTTGAAGTCATCGACAACCGATAACTAAGCTAACTCAGCCCGCACCTGCTTGCCGCCATGCACCCCTCCAGTTTTGCCAGTTCTCCCTTTGGCCGCAGCGCCGGCAGCACGCCGCCGACGCAAGCCTATGCGAGCCTCGCCGTCGAGACGGGGGTCGCCGGGGCCTCGCCCCACCGTCTGGTGAGCCTGCTGTTCGACGCCTACGTCGACGCCGTGGCCCAAGCCAAGGGCGCGATGCAGAGCCACCAGGTCGAACTCAAGTGCCGCGCCATCGGCCGCGCCGCGCGCATCGTCGATGAGGGCCTCAAGGCCAACCTCAACTTGAGCAGCGGTCCGCTGGCCGCCGATCTGGCCGCACTGTATGCCTACATCACGACTCGCCTGACCCAGGCCAACCTGCGCAACGACGCTGCCGCGCTCGACGAATGCCTGGCTCTGATGCAGCCTCTGCGCCAGGCTTGGGCGTCGATCGCACCGCAGGTCGATGCGCGCTGAGGGGGCTGCCATGACCACCCACCTGCTCAGCTACTACGAAGCGCTGGAGAAAGCCAGCACCGACATGCTCTGCGCCGCGCGTGAGGCCGACTGGGAGCAAGTCGTCAAGCTTGAAGGCGCCTGCGTATTGTTGATCGCCCAGCTCAAGCATGCCGCCCAGGCCATGCCCCTGGCGGCCGACGCCGCCCGCACCAAGACACAGCTGATGCAGCGCATCTTGGTCAACGACGCCGAGATCCGCACCCTGGCCGAGCCGTGGCTCGAAGACCTCGACCGCATGCTGGCGGGCAAGGTCCGCACCCTGCATTGAGGCCATGGCCATGCAGCCGAGCTTCCAAGACACCCAGCCCGCGGCACTGCACCAGCTGAGCGGGCAGGCGCAGGACGAGTTCGCCGTGCACCACCCGACTGAACTGCTGGGGCTGCTGCGCCAGCTGGTTGACAACAACGTGCGCGTCCACCTCTCAGCGCCCGACGGCAGCAGCTACACCACCCAGGTGTGGACTGTCGACGGCCACCTGCGCCGCCTCTCGCTGGCCGCTGACGCCGCCCACCCCGCCGTGCGTGCATTGATCGACGGCGGCGAGGCCACCGTCGTGGCCTACCTCGAGAGCATCAAGCTGCAGTTTGACCTGCAGCACCTGGTGTTGGTGCACGGTGCCAACGCCAGTGCGCTCCAGGCCGAGCTGCCCAAGCGGCTGTACCGCTTCCAGCGGCGCAGCAGCTTTCGTGTGCGCACGCCCGCCAGCACCGCGCCCACCGCCACCCTGCTTCACCCCTCGATGCCCGAGATGGAGTTGGCGCTGCGCGTGCTCGACGTCAGCGTCGGCGGCTGCGCCCTGGCCCTGCCGGCCGATGTGCCGGCGCTGGCCGCTGGCATCACCCTGGCCGGAGTGCAGATTGAGCTGGATGGCGACACCCGCTTTAGCACCGGCCTGACGCTTCAGCACGTCAGCGGCGGCATGGGCTCGACCGACAACACCCGGCGCCTGGGCTGCGCCTTCGTCAAGCTCGACGGCGCCGCCCAGCGCACCCTGCAGCGCTACATCGACCAGACCCAAAAACGCCAGCGCTTGTTTTCGCGCTGATTGCGCGCTGTTTGCGCGACGCTTGCCGCGCGTCGCGCAGCAAGCGCACAATGCCGCCCCATGCTGCCTGCAACCCTGGCCCTGATCGAAGACCATCCCGAATCGGCCGCCTTCATGGCGGCCTATTTGCACGCGCAGGGCATCGCCGTGACAGCCTTTGCCGACAGCGAAGATTTCCTGGTCTCGCAAGGCGCCTACGACTTTGACTTCTACCTGGTCGATCTGGAGCTGCCGGGCATCGACGGCCTGGACCTGGTTCGCCTGCTGCGCCGCCGAGTGCGTTGTGGCATCGTTGTGGTGTCGGGTCGCCAAGCGCCCGATGTCTTTGAGCAAGTGGTCAACGCGGGCGCCGACATGTTCCTGGCCAAGCCCAGCTCGGCGTCCAACATCGGCGCGGCCGTGCGCGCGGTGTACCGGCGTTGCAGCGCCTTGCCAGTGGCAGCACCCTGGCGGCTGGACAGCCGCAAACGCCTGTTGACCACGCCGCTGGGTGTGGCGGTTGAGCTGGGCGAGAACGACGTTGCGGTGCTCGAGGTGCTGCTGGCCGCCCCGGGGCAGGCTGTCCCGCGCGACGAGATTTGTCGGCGCCTGGGGCGCGACCCGTCGGCCGCCACCGACAACTGGCTGCACGCCACCATCTACCGCCTGCGCCGGCGCGTCGAGCAAGCCAGCAGCGAGCTGTTGCCGCTGCAATCGCAAGCCCGCGTCGGCTATGTCTTTCGCGGGTCTTTGACGAGCGACTGAGGCCAGCCCGTCATGGGCCCAGCGCTTGGACTGAGCGGCGACAGCCAGAACTGACCCTCGTGGCTCATAGATGAGCCATCAAAGTCACGTTGCTCCCACTACTGATTCGCCCTGCGCGCGCCGATGATGTGGCCACACACCCGTGATGGCCGTGGCTGCAAGGCCCGACTGCAATGTGGGTGGAACTGACCTGAGTTTAAGACCCGACTCCGGGGATCACTCGGCACGCCTCCTGTTTAACTACAGGTCGGGCGTGTCGATATGAGCGTGTGTGCGGTCAAGCCGCTGGCAGCAGCGCCACACCACCCGCCCGATCAACCCATTCCGGAGTCCGCATGAAGCCCTTGTTCAGCACCCTTGCCGCCATAGTCGTACTTGGCAGCGCCCTGTCGGCCCACGCCAGCGACCCCAAGGCCACCATTGCCGACCTCGACGCGCACCTGGCCAAGATCGGCGCGGCCCGTGTCGACGGCACCGACAGCGTGGCCGGCAAGACCGTGCCCGCGCTGTTCTTCGGCGAGCGCAAGATCAACAACAACTTCGACACCGTGGACGCCGTGCGCAAGGCCCACAACGCCACCGCCACCGTCTTCGTCAAGGACGGCGACGAATTCACTCGCGTCAGCACCAATGTGCTCACGCCCGAGGGCAAGCGCGGCGTCGGCACCCAGCTGGCGCGCAACAAGGCCTACGAGGCCGTGTCCAAGGGCCAGTCGTATTGCGGCGAGATCGACGTGCTGGGCACCCAGTTCGACGCTTGCTACAACCCGATCAAAGACGCAGGCGGCAAGCTTGTCGGCGTGAGCTACATCGGCCACAAGAAGTAATTCCCGGCGGGCGCAGCCGCCTGGCGCGCCCGACTTCGTCTGCATGAGGCCCGCATGACAAAACACTTCTCTGGCATCGGCGCAGCCATGGCCCGCCTGAAACTGTCCCATCAACTGTTTGGCGGCTTTGCCGTGCTGATCGTGATCGCGGGCCTGATCGGCGGCGCCGCTCTCTACGGCCTGGCGCGTGTTCACCACGCGGCGGACGACCTGGCCGACCAATGGCTGCCCGCCGTCGGCGAACTGGCCAACGCGCGGGGCGGGGTGCTGGCGGCGCGTGAGTTCGAGATCAAACACGCCCGCGCCACCGACACCAGCTACTTCGCCGAGTACGAAGAGAAGATCACCGAGCAGACCAAGCTCGTCGAAGCGGCGCTGGCCGCGGTTGCCAAGCACCCGCTTGACGCCGAGCAGCAAAAGAAACTCGATTCAGTGCGAAAAAACTGGGTCGATTACCAGAGGGCAAAGTACAAAGTCATCGCGCTTGGGCGCGAGAAGAAGCAGGCTGACGCGGCCGATATCTCGGATGGCTTGAGTGCCACCGCCTTCGATGCCACGGTGGGCGCACTCGATGCCCTGACGGCGCAAGCTTTCGCGTTGGGTCACGCCGCCGGCCAGAATGCGAACCAAGTCTTCCAGCAAACCCGCACCGTCGTGTTGGCCTTGCTGGCTGGCGGCTTGCTGCTCGGCATCGGCCTGGCGCTGCTGATTCCGCGCCTGGTGCAGCGCCAACTGGGCGGCGAGCCGCGTGACGCGGTGCAGGCCGTCCAGGCGGTCGCCACCGGCGACCTATGCACGCTGATCGCCGTAGGCGCGGGTGGCGAGGCCAGCCTGATGGGCCGCATCCGTGCCATGCAGGGCTCGCTCGCGGAGGTTGTACACGCGGTGCGGCAGAACGCCCAGAGCGTGGCCACGGGCAGCCAGCAAATTGCCGGCGGCAACCAGGATCTGAGCCAGCGCACGGAGGTGCAGGCCGCCGCGCTGCAGCGCACCGCTGCCTCGATGGAAGAGCTGGGCGCCACCGTCAAGCAAAACGCCGACAACGCCAAGCAGGCCAACCAGCTCGCGCATGGCGCCTCCGCCGTGGCGATCAAGGGCGGCGCCGTCGTCGGCCAAGTGGTCGAAACCATGAGGGGCATCAACGACAGCTCGAAGAAGATCGCCGACATCATCAGTGTCATCGACAGCATCGCCTTCCAGACCAACATCCTGGCCCTGAACGCTGCCGTCGAAGCCGCGCGGGCCGGCGAACAGGGCCGCGGCTTTGCCGTCGTGGCTGGCGAGGTGCGCAACCTGGCCGGGCGCAGCGCCGAAGCGGCCAAGGAGATCAAGGGCCTGATCAACGCCAGCGTCGAGCGCGTGGCCCAGGGCACCGCCCTGGTGGACCAGGCCGGCGCGACGATGACGGAGATTGTGGCCAGCATCCGCCGCGTCACCGACATCATGGGCGAGATCAGCGCGGCCAGCACCGAGCAGAGCACCGGCGTGGCCCAGGTGGGCGAAGCCATCACGCAGATGGACCAGGCCACGCAGCAGAACGCGGCCCTGGTTGAACAGAGTGCCGCCGCCGCCGAGAGTCTGAAAGACCAGGCCGAGCAACTCGTCGGCGCGGTGGCGGTGTTCAAGCTGGACGAGCGGGCCGCGGCATCGCATACAGCGCCCGCACCGTTGCCAGCGCAGGTTGAGCGCCGCGGGCCCGACCGGGCCAAGAACGTCACCCGCCCGGCCTTCGGCGCCAAGGCGCCAGCCAAGCCAAAAACCGAACCACCCACCCTGCAGGCCAAGGCCGCCGTGGCCAATACAGGCACTGACGGCGAATGGGCCAGTTTTTGACCCGCCACCCACCCCAAACTCTCAACACGAAGGACCCGATCATGAAACGCATTCAAATCTCACTGGCAGCTGCCGTATTGGCCTGCGGCACGCTCAGCCACGCCGCCCAGGGCGGTGCCACCCCCGAACAGGCCACCGCCATGGTCAAGAAGGGCATTGCCTTCATCAAGACCAGTGGCGCCGAGAAGGGCTATGCCGAGATCACCAGCAAGACCAGCCAGTTCAAGTTCGAAGATCTGTACCTGGTGGTCTATGGCCTGGACGGCATGGTGCATGCGCATGGCGCGAATGAAAAAATGGTCGGCCGCAACCTGATCGAACTCAAGGACGTCGACGGCAAGGCCTTCGTCAAGGAGCGCGTGGAATTGGGCAAGGCCCAGGTTTCGTTCTGGCAGGACTACAAGTTCACCAACCCCGAGAGCAAGAAGATCGAACCGAAGTCGATGTACTGCGAGCGCCTTGAGCAGACGGTGGTCTGCGGTGGCATCTACAAGTAGTCCACAACCCTCAACTTGCCCAGGTGGCCAGCGCATGAAACTCGGTCACAAACTCCTGATGGCGCCGCTGCTCACCGCCCTGGTGCTGCTCGGCACCAGCCAGCTCAACGCCTTCTTGAGTTCGCGGCAAGTCGCCGCGACGCAGGAAGTCGTCGCCGGCCAAATCGCCCTGTTCAAGAAACTCAGTGCCAGCCAGGAACGGCTGGCGCGCGTGCACGCCGATGTCTATCGCACGGTGGCGCTGGTGGCGTCGCTAGACGACGCCAAGGTCAAGGCGGCACGGGCCGACCTGGCGCGGCGCATGGCCGAGGTCAAGACCGCCTTGAAAACTCTGACGGCCGAGAGCGATGCCGAGCTGGCGCGCATTGCGCTGGCGGCCGGCGGCTTGATCGACGCCTACCTCAAGCACGCCGACAGCGCCATCGACATGGCCACTGTTGACCCCAACACCGGTATCGCTGCCATGCAGGGCGCCGACACCGCCTATGCCGGCATGGCCAAGACCGTCGGCGACGTCGTGGCGCGCATCGACGCCAACTCCATCGCTGCCGCGGCCGCCGCTTCCCAGCGAGCGCGGCAGCTCAACCTGATCCTCGCCGTGGTGGGCCTGCTGGTGGCGGGCAGTGCTGTGCTGGCGGCCTACAGGATGCAAGGCCGACTGGTGAGCGACATCCAGGCGGCAAGCCAATTGGCCTCTGACGTCGCCGCGGGCGGGCTGGACCGAAGTGTCACCACCCAGCGCCAGGACGAAGTCGGCGAACTGCTGCGCGCCCTGGCCGCAATGTCCGCCAGGCTGCGCGATGTGGTCGGCGAGGTGCGCACCTCCGCCAGCACCATCTCGATGGCCAGCGCCGAGGTGGCCCATGGCAACAACGACTTGAGCCAGCGCACCGAGCAACAAGCCGCGGCGCTGGAACAGACCGCGGCCTCGATGGAGCAACTGTCGAGCACGGTCAAGCAAAACGCCGACAACGCCAAGCAGGCCAATCAGCTCGCGCTCGGTGCCTCGGCCGTCGCGGTCCAGGGCGGCGAAGTCGTCGGCCAGGTGGTCGAAACGATGAAGGGCATCAATGATTCGAGCAAGAAGATCGCCGACATCATCAGCGTGATCGACAGCATCGCCTTCCAGACCAACATCCTGGCCTTGAACGCTGCAGTGGAAGCCGCGCGGGCGGGTGAGCAAGGCCGCGGCTTCGCCGTCGTGGCCAGCGAAGTGCGCAGCCTGGCCGGGCGCAGTGCCGATGCGGCCAAGGAGATCAAGGGCCTGATCAACGCCAGCGTCGAGCGGGTGGCCCAGGGCACCGCCCTGGTCGACCAGGCCGGCGTGACGATGGCCGAAGTGGTCAGCAGCATTCACCGCGTCACCGACATCATGGGCGAGATCAGCGCGGCCAGCATCGAGCAGAGCGCCGGCGTGGCGCAGGTGGGCGAGGCCATTGCCCAGATGGACCAGGTGACGCAGCAGAACGCGGCCTTGGTGGAGGAGTCTGCCGCCGCCGCCGAGAGCCTGAGGGCCGAGGCCCAGCAACTGGTGCAGGCCGTGGCCGTGTTCAAGCTGGCTGAGCCTGCGCCGGGTGCCTCGCCCGCGCTGGTGCCCAAGGCGCATCCCGTCGAGCGCCGCGGACCAGACCGGGCCAAGAACGTCACGCGGCCGAGCTTCGGTCCCAAGGCGAATGCCACACCTCCCACGCTGCGCGCCGACACGGCCCTGGCCAAGACGGGCACCGACGACGGCTGGGCCCACTTCTGAGCCGGCGCGCCACCGCCACCTGAACTGCCCCGCTTCGGAGGAGTTTCTTTTATGGCCATGCGGATCCTGGATCCCAGCGCACAAAACGCATCTCACGAAAATCATGACTGACGAAGGTTTGGCAGATATGAGTGCAAATAGTGCCGGTTATCGAACTACTGACTTGCCGATCAAATGTCGAAGATAGGGTCTGCCGTGGGGCGTGAAAAACCACTTTGTCTGACGTCCTGACTGACGCATCAACGCGATCAAGAAAACCTGACATGGAGACGCAAAGCACCGCTTATGGCGCCACCGCGGCCAAGCCGCAGGTTGGCGGCGGGGCACTCACCTCGCTGCGCGAGTTCCTGGCCTACAAGCTCGGCGCCGAGGAGTACGGCATCGACATACCTGCGCAGGACATCCTCAGCTACGAAGAGTCAACCCGGATTGCCAACGCGCCCCCCTTTATCAACCCGAGCAATTTCGTCCGGTGCCCGAGTTCAACTCGGAGATCGAGTCACACCACCTGCTGGCCATCGGCGCGATCGACCAGCGCATGTTGATCCTGGTCGCTATCGAAAAGCTCATGACGAGCGCGGAGCTGGGGCTGGGGCTGGTCGAGCAGACCCTGCAGTAAGCCGTCTCAATCCCCAATACTTTCTAAGGACGCAACATCATGAAACTCGCAGACTACAAGATCGGTACCCGCCTGGCCGTTGCCTTCGGTCTGGTGCTGCTGCTGTCGGTGGGCTCGGCCGGCCTGGCGCTCAAGGAGCTGGCCTTGGTCGAGCACAACCTCGACGACATCGTCACTGACAACAACGTCAAGATCAAACTCAACCACGAGATGGCCGAGTCGGTGCACGTCGTCTCGCGCGTGATGCGCACCATGGTGCTGCTGCACGACAAGGACGAGGTTGCGCGCGAAGAGGCCAAGCTGGTCAAGGCGCGCGCGCACTACGACCACGGCTGGGAGACGCTGCAAAAGCTCGTGCCCAGCGAAACCGGCAAGGCCAACCGCGCCAAAATCGCTGCCACCGCCGAAACCGCGCAGGCGCTGAACAACAAGGTGATAGCCCTCGCACACGCCGGCAAGGGCGACGCGGCCATCGCGCTATTGCTCAAGGAGGCCGGCCCGGCGACACAGAAGTGGCAGGAGGCGCTGGACGCGAACATCGCCTACCAAGAGGCTAACACCGAAAAGCAGCACGCCGAAGCCACGGCCGACTACGAGCAGGCGCGCTCGGTGCTGATCGGCACCAATGTCCTGAGCATCGCACTGGCCGTGCTGTTCGGCTGGCTGGTCACGCGCTCGATCACCGCACCGATGAGCGCCGCCAAAGACGCCGCCGGCCGCCTGGCCGACGGCGACCTGACGGTGCAGATCAGCGTCGAAGGCAAGGACGAAACGGCGCAACTGCTGGCGGCGCTGTCGAACATGAAGGACAACCTGACCCACATCGTCGGTGGCGTGCGCCAGAACGCTGAGAGCGTGGCCATCGCCAGCGCGCAAATCTCGCAAGGCAACCACGACCTGTCGGCGCGCACCGAGCAGCAAGCCGCGGCGCTGGAAGAAACCGCGGCGTCGATGGAGCAGCTCAATGCCACCGTCAAGCAGAACGCCGACAACGCCAAACAGGCCAACCAGCTCTCTTTGGGCGCCAGTTCCGTGGCCATCAAGGGCGGCGAGGTCGTCAGCCAGGTCGTGACCACGATGAAAGGCATCAATGATTCGAGCAAGAAGATCGCCGACATCATCAGTGTCATCGACGGTATCGCGTTCCAGACCAACATCCTGGCGCTGAACGCCGCGGTGGAAGCGGCACGCGCGGGCGAGCAGGGCCGCGGTTTCGCGGTCGTGGCCTCGGAAGTGCGCAGCCTGGCCGGCCGTTCGGCCGACGCCGCGAAGGAAATCAAGACGCTCATCACCGCCAGTGTCGAACGCGTCGAACAAGGCACGGCCCTGGTCGATCAGGCCGGCGTGACGATGGCCGAGGTGGTCAGCTCGATCAAGCGCGTTACCGACATCATGGGCGAGATCAGCGCGGCCAGCACCGAGCAGAGCGCGGGCGTGGCCCAGGTCGGCGAAGCCGTGACGCAGATGGACCAGGCCACGCAGCAGAACGCTGCGCTGGTCGAGGAGTCCGCCGCCGCGGCCGAGAGCCTGAAGCAGCAGGCCCAGCAACTGGTGACCGCCGTGGCGGTGTTCAAGCTGGGTCCCGGAGAGGCGGCGCACCCTGCAGCCGCACTGCCGGCGCTGAGCCATGCCGCCGCCGAACGCCGCGGCCCGGACCGGGCCAAGAACGTCACGCGGCCCCAGTTCGGCGCCAAGGCGAAGCCGGCAGCCGCCGCGGCAACGCTGACCAAAGAAGCCGCCCCGCCCAAGGCCGGAACCCACGGCGAGTGGGCCAGCTTCTGAGCGCGCCCGCCCCGGCGGCATGACCAGCCCCGCTGCGGCGGGGCTTTTTCTTGCGCGCTGCGCTGGCTGTTCAGTCCGCGCACGTTGTCGAAGCAGGGCCTGAGCAAAGACCGAACAGGGTGGCATTTGTACCGCTCTTTCGCTGCATGTCGACACGCCCGCTGTCGATACTCAAGGCACGACTCCCGCATTGCGGTAGCGAGACTGAGCCGCGCAGCAGCCCATCGACAACCGCAACCCGAGGAGACGAAACCATGGCATCCGTTGCCCCCGCGGCTTCCGCCGTACCGCCGCAGCGGCCCGAGTCGGCACAAGCCAGCGCGCCGACAACGATCCGCGAGTTCCTGGCCTTCAAGCTCGGGCCCGAGGAATACGGCATCGACATCCTGCGCGTGCAGGAGATCCGCTCCTACGAAGAGCCCACGCGCATCGCCAACGCGCCGGAATTCATCAAGGGCGTGGTCAACCTGCGCGGCGTGATCGTGCCGATCGTCGACATGCGCCTGAAGTTCAAGCTGGCGCAGGCGGCCTACGACAGCTTCACCGTCGTCATCGTCCTGAACATCGGCCAGCGCGTGATGGGCATGGTCGTCGATGCCGTCTCCGACGTCATCACGCTGACCCCCGAGCAGTTGCGCCCGGTGCCCGAGTTCAACTCGGCGGTCGACAGCGACCACCTGCTCGCCATCGGCGCGATCAACGACCGCATGCTGATCCTGGTCGACATCGAAAAGCTCATGACGAGCTCGGGCATGGGCCTCGTCGAGCCAACCTTGCAGTGAACCTACCTTCCGCCATCCCCAACAAGGCTGGCGCACACCACACATGAAATCATTCATCGCCAACCTGAAACTGGCGCACAAGTTCCTCCTCATCGGCCTCATCGCCGCGGCGATGATCTCGGTGACACTGGCCCTGACCGTCAGCAAGAACCTGGCCGATCTGCGCTTTGTGCGCTCCGAGCTGCTCGGCATCAAACCGGCCGACGACACGCTCAAGTTGATCCGGCTGACGCAGCAGCACCGCGGCCAATCGGCCGTGTTCCTGGGCGGCAACGAGTCGCTGGCCGGGCCCCGCCAGGCCAAGCAAGCCGAAGTGGAGCGCGCACTGGCCGCTGCCCAGGCGTCGGCCGCGGCGCTGGGCGACCCGAAACTGGTGGCGCTGGTCGGGCGCATCGCCAGTGAATGGCAGTCGCTGGCCGGCAGCGTCGGCAACAAGAGTCTGGCTGGCCCACAGAGCTTCGCCCGCCACACCGCGCTGATCGCCGAGCAGTTGTCGATGCTCGAAGACATCGCCAATGTTTCCGGCATCGTGCTTCACCCTGAAGCCAGCCTGTACTTCCTGCAGAACGGCATCCTGATGCACCAGCCCAGGCTCACCGAAGCCCTCGGCCAGTTGCGCGCACGCGGCGCACTGGCGCTGGCCAAGGGCGAGGCCACAGCCGAGGACAAGACCCGGCTCGCGGCCCTGGTGAGCCTGGCCCGTGCGAACCACCGCGACGCGACCAAGGCGCTGGAGTTGTCGATGCAGAGCGATCCGGCCATCCGCGTCGCGATTGCGGCCCCGCTGGCTGCCGCACGGGCCGCCGTCGACGAGGGCCTGAACCTGGTGGACGAGAAGATCGTGCGTGCCGACAAGTTGAGCTTTGCGTCGGCCGAGTACTTCAGCGTGGCCACGCGCGTCATCGACGCGCAGTTCGCGCTGGTCGACAGCGCATTCACGGTGCTGGACACGCAGTTTCAGCAATCCGAGGCGGCGGCGCGCGTCGAGCTGATCACGCTGTCGAGCTGCGCGGCATTGCTGTCGGCCTTGACCTTCTGGATCATGTGGACCATCGCGCGCACGACGACGGCTTCCGTCGCTGCTGCGCTGCTCCTGGCCGAGTCTGTCGCCGCCGGCGACCTGAGCTCGACGACACAGGCCACGGGTCGCGACGAGATCGGGCAACTGCTGCGCGCCCTCGGCACGATGAACGACCGCCTGGGTCGCGTCGTCGCGGGCGTGCGCCAGAACGCGGAAGGCGTGGCCAGCGCCAGCGCGCAGATCGCCCAGGGCAACAACGATCTGTCTGTCCGCACCGAACAGCAGGCCGCGGCGCTGGAAGAGACCGCCGCGTCGATGGAGCAGCTCAGCGCAACCGTCAAGCAGAACGCCGACAACGCCCGGCAGGCCAACCAACTGGCGCTGGGCGCCTCCACCGTGGCCATCAAGAGCGGCGAAGTGGTGAGCGAGGTCGTGACGACGATGAAGGGCATCAACGACAGCAGCAAGAAGATCGCCGACATCATCAGCGTCATCGACGGCATCGCCTTCCAGACCAACATCCTGGCGCTGAACGCCGCAGTCGAGGCGGCGCGCGCCGGCGAACAAGGCCGCGGCTTCGCGGTCGTGGCTTCCGAAGTGCGCAGCCTGGCCGGGCGCAGCGCCGATGCGGCCAAGGAAATCAAGAGCCTGATCACCGCCAGCGTCGAGCGGGTGGAACAAGGCACCAAGCTGGTCGACCAGGCCGGCGCGACGATGACCGAGGTGGTCAGCTCGATCAAGCGCGTGACCGACATCATGGGCGAGATCAGTGCGGCCAGCACCGAGCAGAGCGCCGGGGTGGCCCAGGTCGGCGAGGCGGTGAGCCAGATGGACCAGGCCACGCAGCAAAACGCTGCACTGGTCGAAGAGAGTGCCGCGGCGGCCGAGAGCCTGAAAGTCCAGGCCCAGCAACTGGTCAGCGCGGTGGCGGTGTTCAAGCTGTCGGCTGGCGAGTCGCACGCCGCTCCCGCCGCCGCGCCGTCCCACGCAGCGGCCGAGCGCCGCAGCCCCGACCGCGCCAAGAACGTGACGCGGCCGAAGTTCGGCGCCAAGGCGAAAGCAGCGCCGCCAACGCTGCCCGCCGACACGGCGGTGGTCAAGACGGGGACCGACGAGGGTTGGACGAGCTTCTGAGCCCGCTCGCCGCCACCACATGACCAGCCCCGCTTCGGCGGGGCTTCGCCTTCACCGAATGCCGTGCCCCTACAGCAACGCGGTCACTTGCCGGTGCAAGACAGGCAAGTCAAGCTCAAGCGTCTTCCAGACAATGGTCATGTCGACCTTGAAGTAGCCGTGGGCCAGCGCGTTTCGCATTTCATAGGCGAACGCCAAAGGCAGCTCGGGGTGGGCGGCCATGAAAGCGGGGTGGTGGTGTGCAATGTTTCGACTGGCTTCGCCAATCACCTCCAAGTTGCGGATCACTGCGTCCTGTGCGATCTCGCTGCCCTTGAAGGCGCTTTCATCCATGCCGTGCGTGTAACGCGCAATCCGCTCAATCGCTTCGAGGATGTGCGCCAGATAGTCGGGCACGCGCAGGGCGTCACGAGTCATACGCGCAGGGCCTGCGCGAGCACGGTAGTGCGGAACTTGTCGGGCAGCCCATCAGGGGTCAGGACGTCCACTTTCACGCCCAGCAGCAGGCGCAATTCATGCCGTATGGCGCCGATGTCAAAGAGCGTGGTGTCGGGCGTCGGATCGACCAGGATGTCCAGATCGCTGCCTTCGCTATCGGCGCCCAGTGCCACCGATCCAAAGACGCGCGGATTGGTTGCACGATGCGCTTCAACGACACCCCGTATGGCAGCACGGTGAGCATGGAGTGCAATGGAAGGTTTCATCGGCGGCAGCCTCTTGAAGTGCCGGGCCATCATAGCGTCGCGGTCCATCGCGCGATCAATTGCGTGTTGAAAGACGGGACTCTATGGTCCCGTATGCAAGCCCGCCTCAAACCGACATGTTCATGATGTCGGTATAGGCGCGCACGAATTGGTTGCGCACTTGCAGCGCCGCCTGGAAACCCAGCTGGCCCTTCTGCATCGCGATCATGGTCTGCTCGAGGCTGACCGTGGGGTTGTCGAGCTGAACTTCGCGTTGCAAGCGCGAGGCTTCGCCCTGCTGGGCGCTGACAGACTTCAAGGCCTGCGTCATCGCGGAAGCGAAGCTGCCGCCTTCGACGGCACCGGTGCGCGCTGGCGCCAGCGGCTGGCCGTTGGTTTGCAGACCCGCGCGGGCCACCGCCTGGGCGAAGTCGAAGGGCTTGAGTCGAACGCTGTCCATGGTCTGTGACTCCTGTCACGCCCGACGAGTGACGGCACACGCTGCCGTGCTTCGGGGCATGCGAGCAATGTAGGTCGCGCAGGCGAATCGCAGTGCGCCGAACTGGCGCCGCTTTGTCCGACTGTTCGCGCTATAGATTGGCCACGCCCTGCCGAACAATCGCCGGCATGGACAACGCCATCGCACAAGTTGGAACCCCGCTCGGCGCCACGCCGCCTGCCACAGGCCTGGCGGCCATACCGGCCAAGGCCAAGCTGATGCTCGGCGCCGGTGTGGCCGGCCTGGCCGCCGTGGCCATCGCCCTGGCCCTGTGGGGCAACAAGGGCGACTACAAGGTGCTGTACGCCAACCTGAGTGAGAAAGACGGCGGCGCCATCATTGCGCAGCTGTCGCAGATGAACATCCCCTACCGCCACGCCGATGGCGGCAACGCCATCCTGGTGCCGTCATCGCAAGTGCACGATGCACGCCTGAAGCTGGCGTCGGCCGGCCTGCCCAAGGGCAGCGTGGTCGGCTTCGAGCTGATGGACAACGCGCGCTTCGGCCAGACCCAGTTCCAGGAGCGCCTGACCTTCCAGCGCGGCCTGGAGGGCGAACTCACGCGCTCCATCGGTGCGCTGGGCTCGGTGCAGGCGGCGCGCGTGCACCTGGCGCTGCCGAATCAGAACGGCTTCTTCCGCGAGCAACAAAAACCCTCGGCCTCGGTGCTGCTCACGCTGCACCCCGGGCGCACGCTCGACCGCACCCAACTGGCCGGCATCGTGCATCTGGTGTCGGCCTCGGTGCCCGAGCTGAGCCCCAAGGCCGTCAGCGTGCTGGACCAGACCGGCGCCCTGTTGTCGGGGTCGAGCGAAGCCAGTTCCGGCCAGGGCCTGGATGCGCAGCAACTGCAGTACCTGGCGCAAGTCGAGGCCAGCTACGTCAAGCGCGTGATCGAGATCCTGGAGCCGGTGGTGGGCCGCGACAACCTGCGCGCCACCGTGGCCGCCGAACTCGATTTCTCGCAGACCGAAGCCACCTCGGAGTCCTTCAAGCCGAACCAGGGCAGCGAGCCCGCCGCGGTGCGCAGCCTGCAAATCTCGGAGGCCGGCAATGGGCCCCAAGCCACGCCCAGCGGCGTGCCCGGCGCCACCTCGAACCAGCCGCCGATTCCTGCCACGGCACCGCTCACCGGCGCCTCGCAGCCTTTGCAAACCGCCGCAGGCGGCAGCGCCAGCGGTGGCAACCAGCGCCGCGACAACGTCACCAATTACGAAGTCGACAAGACCGTGCGCGTGACACGCAACGCCACCGGCAGCGTCAAGCGCCTGGCCGCGGCAGTGGTCGTCAACCACCGCGTCACCAACGCCGCCAACGGCAAGAGCACCAGCACGCCACTGAGCGCCGACGAAATCGAGAAGCTCACGGCCCTGGTGCAGGAGAGCATCGGCTTTTCCAAGGAGCGCGGCGACTCCGTCAAACTCATCAACGCGCCCTTCCGCGTCGAGAGCCTGAGCAAGCCCGAGCCCCTGCCCCTGTGGCGCCAGGAGTGGCTGACCGACCTGCTGCGCGCTGGCGCTGCGCCGGCGGCGCTGGCCCTGGTGGCCCTGATCATCTTCTTCGGCCTGGTGCGCCCGGCCCTGAAAGTGGCGCTGACCGAGGCACCGCGCAGCGCGCCAGTGAACCTGGTGGCCGATGACAGCGCCGGCCCGGCTGCCGCCAACCGCGCGCCAATAGCCCTGCCCGCGCCGCGCAGCACCGACCGTCTGGAAAGCGCCCGCGCCGTGGCCAAGCAGAACCCAGCGGCGGTGGCCGGCATCGTGAGCGATTGGGTGAAGGGAGACGCCTGATGAGCGCCGCCATGAATGAGGCCGGTCTCGAAGACGCCGCCATCCTGCTGATGTCTCTGGGCGAAGAAGAGGCTGCCGAGGTCTTTCGCCACCTGGCGCCCAAGGAAGTGCAGCGCCTGGGCGAAACCATCGCCAAGATGAAGGCCGTCTCGCACGAGAAGGTCGACGGCGTGCTCGAGCGCTTCACTGCCGTGGCCGCAGACCAGAGCATCCTGGTGGCCGACAACGACGAGTATGTGAAGAACGTGCTGCGCAAGGCGCTGGGCGAAGACAAGGCCAACCTGCTGCTCGACCGCATCCTGCAAGGCAGCGACATCTCCGGCATCGAGAGCCTGAAGTGGATGGACCCCGGCTCGGTGTCCGAACTGCTGCGCAACGAACACCCGCAGATCGTGGCCGCGATCCTGGTTCACCTTGACCACGACCAGGCCAGCGCCATCCTCAAGCTCTTCGCAGAGCGCCAGCGCAACGAAGTGCTGGTGCGCATTGCCACGCTCGACGGCATCCAGCCCTCGGCGCTGAAGGATCTGAATGAAGTCATGGGCAAGGTGCTGGCTGGCGGCGAGAAGATGCGCAAAGCCTCGCTGGGCGGCGTCAAGACGGCCGCCGAGATCATCAACATGCTCGGCGGCGCCAGCGAAACCGCGGTGCTCGACTACATCCGCGAAGCCGATGCCGACCTGGCGCAGAAGATCATGGACAACATGTTCACCTTCGACGACCTGGACAAGCTCGACGACAAGGGCATCCAGGCGCTGATGAAGGAAGTGCAGAGCGAATCGTTGGTGGTGGCGCTGAAGGGCGCCACGCCGGAGCTGCGCGAGAAGATCTTCAAGAACATGAGCACGCGCGCGGCCGAAACCCTGCGCGAAGACCTCGAATCGCGCGGCCCGGTGCGGCTGTCGGAAGTCGAGGCCGAACAGAAGGAGATGCTGAAGATCGTGCGTCGCCTGATCGACGAAGGTCAGATCGTGTTGGCGAGTGGCGGCGATGACGAATTCGTCTGAGCGGGCGACGCCCCACTCGCGTTTCATTCCGCGCGAGGAGATCTCCGGCTTCGCGGCCTGGCGCCCGAACGCCATCGGCGAGAGCGCCGCGCGGGGCCCGGCAGCCACGCCGGCGCAGCGCGGCGACGAACAGCAAGTGGCCCACCATGCGGGCTACCAGGCCGGCTACCGCGACGGGCTGGTGGCACTGGAGAGCTTCAAGCAGACCTTTGCGATGCAGATGACGGCGCAGTTGGGTCAGCTGACGTCGGCCTTCGACGAGGCTTTCGCCGAAATGGAGGGCCAGGTCGCCGCCAGCGTGGCCCGCACCGCCACCGCCCTGGCGCGCCAGGTGGTGCGCAGCGAACTGGTGGCCCGGCCCGAGCTGATCGCGCAGGTGGCCACTGAGGCCGTCAACGCGGTGCTGCTGTCGGCGCGCCACATCCGAGTCAATGTGCATCCCGACGACCTGGCGCTGGTGCAAGCCGGCGCCGGCGAGGCCCTGACCGCGCGCCAGGCCCGCCTGCTCGCCGACCCCACGCTGTCGCGTGGCGGCTGCCGCATCGACTCCGATCTGGGCAGCATCGACGCCCGCATCGAGACCCGCTGGGCGCAAGCTGCCGCCACGCTGGGCCAGCCGCTTGCGCTCGACCCCGGGCTCGACCCTGGACTCGACGCGCCATGATGGGCACGGCCCAGGCCACACGGCTGCGACGCTGGGAGCGCTACCTGGCCGACATTGAAACCTACGCCGCACTGCCGCTACCGCTGGCCAGTGCCGGCTCGCTGGTGCGCGTGGCCGGGTTGGTGCTCGAGGCGGCCGGCATCCGTGCCCCCGTCGGCGCGGTGTGTGAAGTGCAGGGCGACAACGGCCCGCCGGTGCCGGCCGAGGTGGTGGGCTTCGACGGCGACCGCGCCTTCCTGATGCCCACCGGCGAAGTCCACGGCCTGGCCAGCGGCGCCCGCGTGGTGCCGCGCCCGGCCCCGGTGCTGCCGCCACGCCTGGGCGCCGAGAACCACCCCTGGCGCCGCAGTGAAGACCGCGGCCTGCACCTGCCGGTCGGCGACGGCTTGCTCGGCCGGGTCGTCGATCCGCATGGCCAGCCCATGGACCGCCAGGGGCCCATCGCCAATGTGCGCTCGGCACCGATGGTGCGGCGCCCGATCAACGCCATGGACCGCGACCCCGTGCGCCGGCCGCTCGACACCGGCGTGCGCGCCATCAACGCCATGCTCACCGTCGGCCGCGGCCAGCGCATCGGCCTGTTCGCCGGCACCGGTGTGGGCAAGTCGGTGTTGCTGGGCATGATGGCGCGCTACACCGAGGCCGACGTGATCGTGGTCGGCCTGATCGGTGAGCGCGGGCGCGAAGTCAAGGAATTCATCGAAGACATCCTCGGCGCCGAGGGCCTGGCGCGCAGCATCGTGGTGGCCGCGCCGGCCGACGCGCCGCCGCTGGTGCGCATGCAGGGCGCCACTTACGCCACCGCCATCGCCGAGCACTACCGCGACCACGGCCAGCATGTGCTGCTGCTGATGGACAGCCTGACGCGCTATGCCATGGCGCAGCGCGAGATCGCCCTGGCCATCGGCGAGCCGCCAGCGACCAAGGGCTACCCACCGAGCTGCTTCGCCAAGCTGCCGCAACTTGTGGAGCGCAGCGGCAACGGGCGCGACGGTTGCGGCTCCATCACCGCCTTCTATACCGTGCTCAGCGAGGGCGACGACCAGCAGGATCCGATCGCCGACGCCGCACGCGGCATCCTCGACGGCCACATCGTGCTGTCGCGCGAGCTGGCCGAGGCCGGCCACTACCCGGCCATCGATGTCGAGAAATCGGTCTCGCGGGTGATGACCAGCGTGGCCAGCCGCGAGCATGTGCAGGCCGCGCGGCGCGCCCGCGCCATGCTGGCCAAGGTGAACAAGGCGCGCGACCTGATCCAGCTCGGCGCCTATGCGCCGGGCCACGACACCGAACTCGACGCCGCCGTGCGCGCCCAGCCTGCGCTGGCCGCCCTGCTGCAACAAGACATGCACGAGCCGGCCACGCTGGCCGACAGCATTCATCAACTCAGCGCAAGTCTGATCACCGCCTGAACATGGACACCCTGAACACCTTGCTCGACCAAGCCGAAGCCGAACGCAACCTGGCCCTGGCCGCGTTCAACCAGGCGCGGGCGCGCTGCGACGCGGCGCGCGCCCAGGCGGTGCAGCTCGACGACTACCGCGCCGCTTACCAGCAGCGCTGGAGCCAGCAGTTCGCGCAGGGCGCCGCGCTCGAGATCGTGCGTTGCTACCAGGGCTTCGCGGCGCGCCTGGACACTGCCATCGCACAGCAGGGGCACGCAGTGAACCTGAGCCTGGCCGCGCAAGCCCGCGCCGGTGACGCGCTCACGGCCAACGAACTGCGCCTGGCCTCCGTGCGCAAACTGATCGAGCGCCGCCTCGAAACCGAGCGCCAGGCCGGTGCGCGGCGCGAGCAGAAGGCAGACGACGAACACGCGATGCGGGTGGCGTTGCGCAACCGCAGCGCCCGCCAGGGCACCGCCGGAGCCGTGCTGTGAACGGCGGCCTCGGCCCCGTCAGCGCCCCGGCCCCGGCACGACCTGCCAGCACTGGCAGCGCGACCAGTGACGCCGACACCGGCGAGACCGGTTTTGCTGCGGCACTCGAAGACGCCCAGGGTCCTGCCAGCACGACCCGCAACCCAAGCGGTGCGGCCAAGGTGCGCCCAAGCACTCCGGTCAAGACAACGGCGGCCACAACGCTCCCGCCGGCCACCCAGCCTGCCCGCCTGGAGGCCCTGGCCAGCGGCGGCCAGGCCGATCCAGCCGAGCCCACGGTTGCCGAAGCGGACCAGGACCCGAGCCCGCGCGCGGGGGGCGGCGACCCGTTGGCCCCCGACCTGTCCCAGGTGCTGCCGGGCTGGCCGGCTGCCGCAGCGACACGCGCGTCCAGCGCACTCGATCCGGCAATGACAGAGCGGCAGGACAGCGCGCTGCGCCGCGGCACACGCATCCATGCGCAGCAACGTGAGCCGGGCGATCTGCTTTCGCGCCAATCCGAACTGCGCCCGGCAGCGGCCGCCCTGCCTGCGGGCGCGCGCCCGGCGCCTTCGCTGCCGAGCACAGCATTTGTGGCGACCGAAGCGCCGCTGGCGCCTGGCCTGCGGGCCGCGGCCGAGACACTCGGCGCCCTGCCCTTGCCCGCCCTGCACGCCAGCTTCATGCCGGCGACGGCCGCTTCGGTGGCAGCGGCCGCCGAAACGACTGCGCCCTTCGAGGCCCAGCTGGCTGCGGCCCTCGACTCACCGGCCTTCGCCCCCGCACTCGCCACCCAGGTCAGCTGGTTGGTGCGCGAAGGCGTGCAGCACGCGCGCCTGAGCCTGAACCCGGCCGAGATGGGGCCGGTGACGGTGCAGATTGCCGTCGATGGCATGCAGGCGCGGGTCGACTTCAGTGCCGAATTCGCCGCCACGCGCGCAGCCATCGAGTCCAGCCTGCCGACCCTGGCTGCCGCCTTGCACGACCGCGGGCTGACGCTGGCGGGCGGCGGCGTTTTCGACGGCCAGCCGCGCCCCGGCACGCAGGGTGATCGTGGCCAACGGGCGCCAGATTCGGCGCGCTCGGGCGGCCCGAACGATGCGGCCGCGGACACGCCCGCCGGCAGCCGCGCGCAGCGGCCGATGCAGCGCGGCCTGGTCGACCTGGTGGCCTGACCGAGGGCACCCGCCGGCGGCAGACCGAGCAGGCGCGCAAAAGGCCTGCTTATCCAGGCTTAGCTCAAGGGCTGGCTTCGAATAATGCGTCTGTGACCTGCACGACGGCGCGATGCGCTGCGGCAGCCACCCCAACAGGAGCCCCGCATGTCCGCCGCACCCGCCGCTGCCGCTGAAGCTGTCAACGCCGCACCCCCGAAGAAGGGCAAGAAGAAGCTCATCATCATCGTCGCTGCCATCCTGGCGGTGCTGCTGGCGGGGGGCGGCGGCGCCGCCTACTACCTGATGAAGAAGCGCGCCGCAGCAGCGGCCGCCGAAGCCGCCGATGGCGAGGAGGGCAAAGGCAAGGAAGAAGCGGCGACCAAGTTGGTCAAGGCCGACTTGAAGCACGCGCCGACCTTCGTGCCACTCGACCCCTTCACGGTCAACCTGGCCGACCGCGAGGCCGAGCGCTTTGCCCAGGTCGGCGTCACGCTGGAGCTGGCCGACGCGAAGGCTGGTGAACTGCTCAAGGCCTACATGCCAGCGATCCGCAACAACATCCTGCTGGTCCTGGGCAGCAAGACCGCGGCGCAATTGATGGAGCGCGACGGCAAGCTGCGCCTGGCCGCAGAGATCCGCCGCGAGGCCCTGCGCCCGCTCGGATACGACATCAGCCTGCCGCCGGAAGCCGCGTCGGGGGCCGCCCGGACCAAGCTGCCGAGCGCCGAGGACGACGACGAAACCATGCCCATCCGCGCCGTGCACTTCTCCAACTTCATCATCCAGTAAGGCAGGCCAATGAGCCAGGCAGTTCTATCG
>JANNGJ010000492.1:0-3615 GCA_031403815.1 Burkholderiales bacterium
CCGGCTTTGGGATATCAACAAGCACAAAAAGTGAGTCCCGTGGCTAGCGCCAGCCGACAGGGATAACTTTGGGGGTAACTCCGTTCGCCCGAACTTGCGGAATCGTGCGCTGGCGCGGCCTGGCAGGCGGTATTCAATTGACGCCGGCCCACCATTTTCGCTCTCGCTACACCTTCATTTGCAAGGTGTGCGAGATGCGCTGTGCTGCCGCGCGAAGCGGCGGCAGGCAACGCTGGAGCATCAGCTCGGGCGGGGTCGCGACGACCTGCGCACTGAGGTTGAGCGCTGCGATGGTGCGGCCGCTGCGGTCGACGAGCGGTGCGGCCATTGACGCCAGGCCGCTCTCGAGTTCCTGGTTGACGAAGCACCAGCCCTGCTCACGCACGCGTCCAATCTGCGCCAGCAGCGGCTCGATTTCAACCACGGTGCGCTGGGTCAGCGCGGGCCGTGCTGCGCTCTGCAGTCGCGCGCGCGCCTCGTCGGGTGCCAGACCGGCCAGCAGCACCCGGCCCATCGAGGTGCAGAACGCCGGCAGGCGGCTGCCGATGCCCAGGGTGATGCTCATGATGCGGTGCGTCGGTACACGCAACACATAGACGATGTCGCTGCCGTCGAGCACCGCCGCCGAGCACGACTCACCGACCTCGCGGGTCAGCGCTTCCATCACCGGCTCGGCAAAGTTCCACAGTGGCAGCGACGAGAGGTAAGCAAAGCCGAGTTCAAGCGTTCGCGCCGTGAGGCGAAACTGCCGGCCTTCGCTGCTGACATAGCCCAGGCCTTCCAGCGTGAGCAGGATGCGCCGCGCACCGGCCCGTGTCAGCCCGGTGCGCGCTGCCACTTCGGACAGGGTCTGGCTCGGCGCCCCTGCGCCGAAGCTTCGGATCACACCGAGCCCGCGCGCGAAGGACTGCACGTAGCTGTCGCTGGGCTTGGGCGGGTCGGTGAGCGCGGGCATGGGCAGTGACAAACATTATCTGTTGCGTCTTGTGGCGCCACGGGCGCAAAGCGCCCTGCGCCTTCGCTACCATGGCCGCCTTCGAGGTTCACCTGGGAGCACAGGAACATGGCCATGGATGTTGTCGACTACGAGATCAAGGGCGCCGAGATGCAGTTCGTCGAGATCGAACTCGATCCAGGCGAGGCGGCCGTGGGCGAGGCCGGCAGCATGATGTTCATGGACGCCGGCATCACGATGGACACCGTGTTCGGCGACGGCTCCAGCAGCAGCGGCGGTGGTGGTCTGTTCGGCAAGCTGCTCGGCGCGGGCAAGCGCCTGGTCACCGGCGAGTCGCTGTTCACCACCGTGTACAGCAACGCATCGTCGCAAAAGCAGCGCGTGGGTTTTGCCGCGCCTTACCCCGGCAAGATCCTGGCGATGGACCTGCGCGCACTGGGCGGCACGCTGATCTGCCAGAAAGATGCCTTCCTCTGCGCGGCTCGCGGTGTTTCACTCGGTATCCACTTTCAGCAAAAGCTCGGCGTCGGCTTCTTCGGCGGCGAAGGCTTCATCATGCAAAAGCTAGAAGGGGAGGGCCTGGCGTTTGTGCACGCGGGCGGCAGCATCCTCAAGCGCGAACTGCAAATGGGCCAGACCCTGCTCGTCGACACTGGCTGCCTGGTGGCGTTGACGCCAAGCGTGAGCTTCGAGATCCAGTATGTTGGCAAGATCAAGACGGCCCTGTTCGGCGGCGAGGGCCTGTTCTTTGCCAAGGTCACCGGCCCCGGCACGGTGTGGCTGCAGAGCCTGCCCTTCTCGCGCCTGGCCAGCCGCATTTTTGCCGCGGCCCCGCAACGCGGCGGCTCGCGCGAGGAGGGCTCGGTGCTGGGTGGCTTTGCCGCGGGCGGGCTGCTCGGGTCGGTGCTGGGGGGCGACGACGGTGAGTCTTGAGGCGGCGGCGCGGTCGGCTGGGTGGCGCGCGGCGCTGCGGCGTCTTGCGCTGCTGGCGTTGTGCTTCGCCCTGCCGGCCACGGCCGCCACCGTCCAGCTTGAAGAGCTGACCTGGACCGAGCTGCGGGAGCGCATCGCTGCGGGCACGACCACGGTGCTGCTGCCGATCGGCGGCACCGAGCAGAACGGCCCGCACATGACCCTGGGCAAGCACAACGTGCGCGTCAAGCTGCTGGCCGTGCGCATCGCCGAGCGCCTGGGCAACGCCGTGGTGGCGCCTGTGATCGCTTATGTGCCGGAGGGGGCCATCGAGCCGCCGACGCAGCACATGCGCTACACCGGCACTCTGTCGATTCCTGCACCAGTGTTCGAAGCCACGCTGGAGGCCGCCGCGCGCAGCCTGCGCCAGCATGGCCTGCGCGACGTCGTCTTGCTCGGCGACCACGGCGGCTACCGCGCCAGCCTGGACCGCGTGGCGGCCAAGCTCAACCGCGAGTGGGGTGCCGCGGCACGGGTTCACGCCCTGCCCGAGTACTACCGCGCGGCCCAAGACGACTTTGCTGCCGCGCTGGCGGCCCGTGGTTTTGCCGCCAGCGAGATCGGCCCGCATGCCGGCCTCGCCGACACGGCCCTGATGCTGGCGCTCGACCCGTCTCAGGTGCGCGCCGACGTGGCCGCTGCGAGGCCGCGCAGCGCGCCGGCATACGGCGTCGCGGGCGATCCGCGCCGCGCCACGGCGGAACTTGGCCGCCCGGCGGTCGAGCACATCATCGACGCCACGGTGGCGGCGATTCGCAGCCGCGCACGTGCGCCAAAATGAGTGTCAATCTACAAGCGGCGTCCTGGGAGCCTTTGCCATGAACAAACGATCAATCAAGACCGCAGCTGGAGTGGTGGCCTTGTTACTGGCTGGGGCCTTGCTCTATGCCAGCGTGCAGCGCAATCTGGCGCTCGCGCAGGCGGCGCCCAGCCCGGCCCCTGCGCCCGTTGCTTCGGCCCCCGCCGCGCCACCTGTGCTTACCGTGCCGGGCATGCCGCCGGTGCCCGATGCGCGCAACCTCTACAGCGAGGTGGCGGCCGGCAAGATCAGCCCGGCCCTGGCCGGCGATCTGGTGCGCATCTACGTGCCCAACCTGCGCTCCAACGATGTCTATGTCGTTGACCCGGAAGCGATGAAAGTCATCGACCGCTTCAAGGTCGGCATCGGCCCGCAGCACATCGTGCCGTCGTGGGACCTGCGCACCCTCTGGGTCACCAACAACGCCGAGGGCCGCACCGATGGCAGCCTGACGCCCATCGACCCCAAGACCGGCAAGCCGGGCAAGGCGGTGATGGTGGACGACCCGTACAACATGTACTACACGCCCGACGGCAAGTCGGCCATCGTGGTGGCCGAGGCGAGGAAGCGCCTGGACTTTCTCGACCCGAAGACGATGACGGCGCAGTACTCCATCGCCGTGCCCGGCTGCCCCGGCGTGAATCACGCCGACTTCTCGATCGACGGCCGCTTCGCCATCTTCACCTGCGAGTTCGCCGGCACCCTGGCCAAGGTCGATCTGATCGAGCGCAAAGTCATCGGCTACCTCAAGCTCAGCATGCCCGCCACCCGCTTCAAGGAGCAGGCCGGGGCCAAGCGCACCGCGCCAGGCCAGATCTGGGAGCCGGGAGAAACCGAGCTGTGCACGGTCACCAAGGGCATGCCGCAGGACATTCGCAGCTCACCCGAC
>JANNGJ010000493.1:0-4143 GCA_031403815.1 Burkholderiales bacterium
CGTCTGCGATGGCCGCAGAGCACCGGCGCGGCATCGTGGCGGCCGGCGTTGCGCTGCTGATCGGATGTACGGCCGCCGCCTTCGCGATCGCGCCGCTGGCACCCGATGCTGCGTCTCTGCCGCAGCGTTTGATCAGTGAGGCGGTGCAGGCCGAGCCCGTCGCGCCCCAGCTCGAGAGCCTGGCAGCCCATGAGTTCGAGCTGTCGCGCTCCGAGCTGACACGCTCGGGCGACACTGCCAGCACCTTGCTGGAGCGCCTGGGCGTGACCGATGTGTCGGCCGTTGGTTTCCTGCGCAGCGACGCCGCCACCAAGCGCCTGTTCGAGGGCCGCGGTGGACGCCTGGTTCAGGTGCTGGCGGGTGAAGACGGCCGCTTGAAGAGCCTGATCGCACGCTCACCTGCCAGCCGCAGCGAGCAGATTGCCACCCACTTCACCCGCCTGACGGTGTCGCGCGATGCCCAAGGCGCTTGGCAGGCGGTCGAAGACACGCTGCCCCTGCAGTCGCAGACACGGCTGGCCAGCGGCACCATCCGCAGCTCGCTATTTGCCGCCAGCGACGAAGCGCGGATTCCGGATGCGATCGCCATCCAGATCGCCGAGATCTTCGCCGCCGACATCGACATGCATCGTGAGCTGCGCCGCGGCGACACGTTCAGCGTGGTCTATGAGGCCCTGACCGCCGACGGCGAACCCGTGCCCTGGAACCAGGGCACCGGGCGTGTCCTGGCGGCGGAATTTGTCAACGGCGGCAAGACGCACCAGGCGCTCTGGTTCCGTGACGCGACCGGCCGAGGCGCCTACTTCGATCTGTCCGGCCAAAGCAAGAAGCGCGCGTTCCTGGCCAGCCCGATGGAGTTCTCGCGCATGACCTCGGGCTTTGCGATGCGCTTCCACCCGCTGCTGCAAAAGTGGCGCGCCCACCTCGGCGTTGACTACGCGGCCCCCACCGGCACCCCGGTGCGCACGGTGGGCGACGGAGTGGTCGAGTTCGCTGGCGTCCAGGGCGGCTATGGCAACGTGGTGCAAGTCAAGCACAACAACGAGCGCTCGACCCTGTACGCCCACCTCTCGCGCATCGATGTGCGCAAGGGCCAGCGCATCGAGCAGGGGCAGCGCGTCGGTGCCGTCGGCTCCACGGGCTGGTCGACCGGCCCGCACCTGCACTTCGAGTTCCGTGTCAGCGGCCAACACCAAGACCCGCTGCGCATTGCCAAGGCCAGCGAAGCAGTGGCCCTGGCACCCGCCGCCAAAGCCGAGTTCGCCATGCTGGCGCAGACCCTGCAGGTCAAGCTCGACGTCGCCGACAGCCTGGTCGGCGCGCGCGGTCGCGGCGAGTAAGACGGCGCGCGTCGCATGACGCTGTACCTCGGCCTGATGTCGGGCACCTCGCTCGACGGCATTGACGGTGTTCTGGTTGACTTCGGCTCCCCGCACGGCCCGCCGCTGAGCTTGCGCGCCCACCACCACCAGCCCTTCGATGCCGCCTTGCGGGCTGAACTCGCGGCGCTGAATGCCCCTGGCGAGAACGAGCTGCACCGCAGCGAACTGGCTGGCAGCGCGCTGGCGCGCTGCTATGCCGATGTCGTGCATGCCCTGCTGAAGTCCAGTGCCACTGCAGCGTCACAGGTACGCACGCTGGGCGCGCACGGCCAGACCGTGCGTCACCGCCCGTGCGAGTTTGACGGCATGGGCTACACGGTGCAATTGCTGAATGGGGCGCTGCTGGCCGAGCTGACCGGGATCGATGTGGTCTGCGACTTGCGGCGCCGTGATGTAGCCGCCGGCGGCCAGGGTGCGCCGCTCGCGCCCGGCCTGCATGCAGCCTTGTTCGCAGCAGCCGGTGAAGCGCGCGCCGTGCTCAACCTAGGCGGCATTGCCAACCTCACCCTGCTGGGCCGCGACGGCGCGGTTCTCGGTTTCGATTGCGGCCCCGCGAACGTCTTGCTCGACGGCTGGTGTCAACGCCACACCGGCCAGGCCTTCGATGCCGACGGCCGTTGGAGTCAGGCCGGCAAAGTCATCGAGTCCTTGTTGACCGCCTTGCTGGCAGAGCCCTTCTTCGCCCTGCCGCCGCCCAAGAGCACCGGCCGCGACCTGTTCAACATGGCCTGGCTCGATGACCGCCTGACCCGCCACGCCCCGGCGGCTGCGGCAGTCGATGTGCAAGCCACCCTGCTGGCGCTGACCGTGCGCAGCATCGCGCAAGCCTTGCACCGCCATGCGGCCGAGACCTCGCTGCTGATGGTTTGCGGCGGCGGTGCCTTCAACAGCCAGCTGATGGGTGCTCTGGCGGCCGAATTGCCCACCCTGCGAATGACCACGACGGCCGAGTTCGGCTTGCCCGTCGATCAGGTCGAAGCTGCGGCCTTCGCCTGGCTGGCGCTGCAGTTCGTCGAGCGGCAGGCGGGCAACATCGTGGCCGTCACCGGCGCGCGCGGCCCGCGCGTTCTCGGTGTGCTGCACCCGGCACAATGAAAAAAGCCGCCTCGCGGGCGGCTTCGTCGGGCGCAGCTGGATTCAGGCCGAGAAACTCGATCCGCAACCGCAGGTTGACGTGGCGTTCGGGTTCTTGATCACGAACTGGGCGCCCTGCAGGTCTTCCTTGTAGTCGATCTCGGCGCCCATCAGGTACTGCAGGCTCATTGCGTCGATCAGTAGCGTGACCCCATTCTTGGTCATCGGCGTATCGTCTTCGTTGACGATTTCGTCGAAGGTGAAGCCGTACTGAAAGCCCGAGCAGCCACCGCCCTGCACGAAGACACGCAGCTTGAGCTCCGGGTTGCCCTCTTCTTCGACCAACTGCTTGACCTTGTCGGCCGCGCTGTCAGTGAAGACCAGGGGCACTGGCATCGCTTCGACGGCAGGTGCTGAAACTTGGGCAAGGGCGTTCATGTTGGGATCCTTCTTGATCGTCAATTCAAAGTCGGCTCGACGCTGCGAGTTTGAGAGCCGGGCGCTCCTCGGCAGTCTTCAATGCCCGCAACTCACCGTCGATCGTCGCACCTTGGTGCATTTCGAGGGTTTCGTAGCGAACATCACCCATGATCCGGGCCTTGGGCTGCAACTCCAGCAACTCGTCCGACTGTACTGGCCCGATCACCGCACCGTTGATGATCACATGGCCGGCGTTGACCTTGCCGTGGATGCGGGCTTTTTCGCTGATGACCAGGATGTTCGGATCATCGCCGACGGCGATGATGTCGCCGTGGACTTCACCGTCGATGCGCAGCCCGTCGCAAAAGCGCACCTCGCCGTGCACCACCGTGCCCTCGCCGATCAAACTGCGAATCGGTGGTTGCTTCTTGAACAAGGCCCACATGTTGCGCGTCCCTTCAGAGTTTGACGACCAGGCTGGCCCGCACGCCGCCCTGCAGGTCCAGCACCCGAACCTGCACGGTTTTTACCACGGCACTGGCCGGATGATCGAGCCGACCTTCGACACGTGCGTACTGCTTGAGTGAAATAGCTTGCGGACCGGCCGGCATTGCAAGGGTCCACGGCTTGCCATCCAGCGTACCCGAGGCCTGCAACTCGTAGCGCCCCTTGAACTCGGCCGGCGACTTGCCGCTCTGCATCAACAGCAGCTGGTAACGCAATTGGCCTGGTTGCACCAGCTCGGCCTGCAAGCCACGCACGGCCAAGCCCTCACCCGATGACGGCAACAAACGCTCGAAGAAACCCAGGTCGGCCTTCAGCGCCAGCGTCTCCGCTTCCACCTGGCGCAATTGCTCCAGCAACTTGTCCTGCGTGGCGCGTTCGGTCTTCAGCAGGCTGTCTGCCGTGTTGGTGATCGACTGCGCGCGCTCGCGATCGTCGCGCAAACGGTTCACCTCGGCACGCAACTGCACAAGCTCGTCTTTGGTGCCGCGCTCGAAGCCCGCGATGTCTTTGCCGAACTCGAAGGCCCACAGCGCCAAAGCGGCCGAAAAGCCAAACGCCAACGCCAGCACGGCCCAACGCACGGGCCACGGCAAGTGGCTGCGCACGATCATGCGCGGCGCACTGATGGACATCCGGCGGCGTATCAGCTTCCAGCGCATCGCAGAGCCTCAGAATGATGCCATTCCCCCAGGTTGGCGATGCGCGGGGCCAGTCCCTTGGGATGCAGGGAGATGCGCATCACGTTCAGGGGGGCGGCGAG
>JANNGJ010000494.1:0-15840 GCA_031403815.1 Burkholderiales bacterium
GTTCGCGAACGCACACCACCATTGTCTCGGCAATGGCGCGCCCGGGCAGGCGCCAGCGCGCCTGTGTGGCGCTGTGGAGCACAGGGCTTGCGGCCCGCGCGCGCAGCGCGCTTCGTGCTCTGACTCGTCGAAACTGTTTGACCACAGTGAGCGCAGCGAACGGCGGGAGTTTTTCGACGGGGCCGCAAGCCCGAGCACCGCAAGGCAGTCGGTGTATTCACCGACCGCCACAGTGGCGCGCTGGCGCCTGCCCGAGCGCACCTTTGCTGCGCCACGAGCAGCTACTCGCTCCTATGCAATTGAACGCGAACGCGCATCAAGCCGCGTAGGTGATGCGCAAGTCGCCAACGCCGTCGACATGCCCTTCCAGCTGGTCGCCCCTCTGGACTGGGCCCACACCGGCGGGGGTGCCGGTCATGATGAGGTCACCTGGTTGCAAGGTGACCAGGTTGGACAAGTAGGCAATCTGTTCCTGCACGTTCCAGATCTGCATCGCCAGATCACCCTGCTGGCGCAGTTCGCCATTGACCTTGAGCCAGATGGCACCCTTGGCCGGGTGACCGATGCGGCTTGCGGGTGACAAAGCCGTCATGGGCGCAGATTCGTCGAAGCTCTTGCCCATTTCCCAGGGGCGGCCCATCTTCTTGGCTTGCCCTTGCACGTCGCGGCGCGTCATGTCCAGGCCCACGCCGTAGCCCCATACATGATCGAGCGCCTTGTCCAGTGCGATGTTGCTGCCGCCCGTGCCAATCGCGACCACCAATTCAATCTCGTGGTGGCAGTCAGCGGTACCGACCGGGTAGGCGATGGTCGAGTCGTTCGGCACGACAGCGTTGGCCGGCTTCATGAAGAAGAACGGCGGCTCGCGGTCCGGGTCGTGGCCCATCTCGCGCGCATGGTCGGCATAGTTGCGGCCGACACAGTAGATGCGGCCCACCGGAAAGCGCTGCTCGCTGCCAACAATTGGCAACGACGGCTGTGGCCCCATGTCGATCACGAAATTTGCAGTGTGCAGGTCGTCTTTCACGGGAAATACCTTTGAAGAGAAAGCGGCCCGCCGTGGGCCGGGACGTGGATTCAGGTCAGTCGAGCTTGACGCCAAGCGCCTTGACGACTTTGGTGTAGCGCTCGGCCTCTTCGCCGACCATCTTCAAGAATTGTGCCGGCGAATTCGAAGCCGCTTCAGCGCCGTTCTTTTCCATCGCCGACTTGAAATCTGCCGTGGCGGTAATCGCCGCGATTTCGCGGTGCAGGCGCGCGATCGCCGGGGCGGGCGTGCCGGCCGGCGCGAACACGCCCAGCCAGAGTTCGACTTCAAACCCTGGATAGCCTTGTTCGGCCACAGTCTGCACCTCGGGCAGGGCCGGTGACCGCGCCGCCGAGCCCACCGCAAGGGGGGTCAGCTTGCCAGCCTTGACATGCTGCAACAAGGCCGGCATGGAGCCGAACACGGTCTGGATCTCGTTGGCCAGCACGGCCAGGTCGGTCTGCGCGTTGCCCTTGTACGGCACGTGGACGACGTCGATTTGCGCCACGCCCTTGAGCATCTCCATCGCCAGGTGGGTCGTCGACCCGATGCCTGCCGAACCGTAGTTGAGCTTGCCAGGGCTGGCCTTGGCCAGCGTGATCAACTCCTTGAGGGTTTTGGCGCCCGTCTGCGGATTCACCACCAGCAGGTAGGGGGTCACCGCCACCAGCGAAACTGGCGCGAAGTCGCGCACCGGGTGGTAGGCCAGCTTGCTGTAGGCGCCCGCGGCCACCGCATGGGTGCTGGTGGTGCCGATGCTGAGCGTGTAGCCGTCGGCGGGGGCTTTGGCAGCGACATCAGCGCCGAGCGTGCCCCCGGCACCGGCGCGGTTTTCCACCACCACCGTCTGCCCAAGGCGCTCCGAGAGTTTTTGCGCCACGACGCGGCCGACGATGTCGGTCGAGCCGCCCGGCGGGAAGGGCACGATCAGGCGAATCGGCTTGTTGGGATAGTCGCTTTGAGCGTATGTCGGTGCCGTGCAGACAAGGGCGCAACACAGTAGGAGTGCAAGTCGGCTGTTCACAGTGATCCTTTGAAACTCAAACGCAGTTGGCCATTGTCGGCCCGCGGCGCGCGGACCAACAATGGCGAATGGGGCCGCGTCCGTAGGCCACCTTCTGAAGGTCCGCGAAAAACTGCGGGTCCCCCGTCGCGGGTCTGTGACGGGTGTGGAACGTCAACCTGCCAACCTGCCGACCTGCCGCACACCGCGTCCATCGCGTGGCGCTGCGGGGCGAGCTTCTTGCCCCGCAGCCGGCCCACTTTCAGACTTCCGGTCAGGCTCTACCGCGTTCGATTGTCCCAGGAGCTGCCCGTGCGGCTCGTCGGCGGCACGCTGAGTGTCTTGAGAAACGCCGCCAGGTCGGCGATCTCACGCGGCGTCAGCTTGAGCGCCTGCAACAGGCGCGCGCCGTCAGCGTGCAGCCGGCTCTCATCGAGTTCGCTGTAGTGGCGCACCACGTCTTCAATGCTGGCTGCGCTGCCGTCGTGGAAGTAGGGCGCGCTTGCCACGAGGCCGCGCAAGCTCGCCACCTTGAACTCCCCGAAGTGGCGCGGCTCCAACACGACATGCCGCGTGCCGAGCGCGCTCGAATCTTCGGGGCCTGCATCGGAGAAGGCGCCGAGGCGGTTGTAGGGGCTGGCCAGCAACTGCTGCAAGCCGCCCCAGCGCCCAGGGTCAGCACCGGCGGCGGTGAAGAAAGGCCGGCCGACGTCAGCGAACTCGCCATTGCTGAACGCCGGGCCGGCGTGGCAGAAGAAGCAGCGCCCTGGACCGACGAAGAGCTGCAATCCGCGTTGCGCAGCGGCGGGGTAGCGTGATGCGGCGGCGCTGTCGCCGCGCGACAGCGCATCGCGGAAGTCATCGAACGGCGTGCGTGGCGAGACCAGCGTGGCCTGGTACGCGGCCAGCGCCTTGGCGATGTTGATCAGCAGCGACATGTCTTGCACCGGTTCGCCGAACACGGAGCGATAACGTGCGTCAAGGCCGCGGTCGCGCGCGAACAGTGCCATCAGGCGCTGCGGCGTGGCAGCGATCTCGTCGCCGGCCGCGAGCGGCGCCAGCGAGGCCGCCCACAGCGAGTCGGTGGCGCCGTCCCAGCGGAACCAGCGCTGCTGCCCCGCGTCGAGCAGGCTTACGGTGTTGCGGCCATGGCGTGAGAAGCGCCGGCCGTCCTGGAAGCCGCGCTGCGGGTCGTGGCAGCTCGCGCACGCGAGTTGGCCGCTGGCCGACAGGCGGCGGTCGACGAAGAGCCGTCGCCCGAGTTCGATGGCGTCGGGTTTGCCGTCGACACGGTTGCTGGCATCGGCAGTGCGTGCCGGTGGCCACGGACCGTGCGCTTCGATGCGCGCGCGCTCCTCGGCGTTGAAGTCGATGACCGCAGCGAATGCCGGGCTCGCAAGGCACAGCGCGAGCAGCGCGATCAGCGCCCAGCGTGTCACGGCAGCGTGATCGTGTCGCGCAGTGGCTCGGTGCGACCGGCCGCCTGCACATCCAGCCGCAGCTCCCACGCGCCGGGCATGTGGAACATCAGGCCCTCGGCGCGCCAGCGCCCGTCGCCGAGCGGCTTGAGGCTCGGCCGGTAGTTCATGCCGTGGCGGTGTTCGGGCATCGTTGCGTCCACGCGGGTCAGCGCCGCGCCGGCTGGGCACAGCCGAACCTCGATCGCGAAGTGGCGACCGACCGCGATCGGCGCGCCGTCCACCTTCCACACCGCTTGCACGCCGCCGTGCTTGAGCGACGGCTCGACCAACGGGCAGGCCGCGGCCGGCAGTGCCACGCAAAACCACAGCGCAGCCAGCCGCAAGCTCATATCAGGGCCGCTTCAGCATCGAGCCAAACAACTCCTCGCCGTTTTTGTAGGCGATGCGCTCGGCCACGTTCGGCGGCAAATCCCCCAGCCACTGGCGCGACCAGTTGGCGTGCTCGACAACGAAGTGCCAGCGCTCCGGTGTGAAGGTGTCGGTGCCGACCATGAAGCGATCAGGGAACTCCATGAAGGCCGCGCGCCACGCCGGATCGACCTTGCCGTTGCTGGCGTGGTCGCTGCGAAACGCCAGGTCGCACCACAGGTTCTTGTGCTTGCGCAGCATCTCGCGCACCTTGTCGGGTGAATCGAACCCGGAGTGTGCCCACAGGATGCGCGCGCTCGGGTCCTGCTTGAACTGGCGCTCGATGGCATCGGCGTCGGAGTGCGAGTGCAGGTAGAGCTTGTATTCGCGTGCCAGCTCGACCACACGCCGCATCACCGGCAGGTCGGCCTCGGCGCCGAACACGTGGTACTCGCCGATGGCGACGTAGCGGTAGGCCTTGAGGCGGGCCTCGAGGTGGGGCACGATGCTCGGGTCGCGCACCCACGTGCTCAGCTCGCCACGCTGGCGGTACGGCCGCAGCACCGGGATCACCAGGTCCGGCGCTTCGGCATACAGCTTTTGCGTGCCCTCGTCGCTGCTGCTGGAGACCATGGCCGCCTTCAGCCCGGCCTTGCGCAAGATCGCTATGGCAGCCTTGGGTGGCAACTGCTCCCAGGCGTCGTGGCTGTAGTGAAGGTGCGAATCGAAGATCGGCAAGGGCGCCGCGTTGGCGCTCAGCGCCAACAACATCGAGCAGACCGGCGCAAGGCGCAGAGACATCGGCACACCCCTTCAGCACACACGGGAGACGGCATTTGATCAGGGTAAGCACGGGCGCCGCGCCTAACGATTAAAGCCGATTAAAAAATATTAATCGTTTATTCTAGGCTGCGTTCATTCACCCCGATTCGACAAACAAGGCGCACGGATGAGACTGGTCAGCTACCGCAGCACGAAGGGTTCAGCCTGGGGGATTCAGGTCGAAGGCGGCGTCGTTCCCAGCGAACGCCTGGGCGCCGATGTACCGGCGAGCTTGCAGGCCTTGTTGGCCGACGGGCGCACCTGGCCCGGGCTTGTGCGTGACCTGCCCGGGCGCGCGGCCGCCGCGACGCCGGTGCCGCTGGCTGCGGCAGATCTGCTGCCCTGCGTGCCCCACCCGGGCAAGGTGATCTGCCTGGGCGTGAACTACATCGACCACGCCAAGGAAGGCGGCAACCAGATCGGCGACTACCCTGCCCTGTTTCTGCGTTGCGCCACGTCCTTGCTCGCGCACGGCGCGCCGCTGCGCGTGCCCAAGGTGTCGAGCAAGCTCGACTTCGAGGCCGAGTTGGCGGTGGTGATCGGGCAGCGCGCGCGCTTCGTCAGCGAGTCCGACGCGCTGGACGCCGTCTTCGGCTACACCTGCTTCAACGACGCCACGCTGCGTGACTACCAGCGCAAGACAACGCAGTGGACGATCGGCAAGAACTTCGATGCCACTGGCGCCTTCGGGCCTTGCCTCGTCACCGCCGACGAATTGCCGCCAGGCTGCGTCGGGCTGCGCCTGCAATCGCGGCTCAACGGCGAGGTGATGCAAAGCGCGAACACGGCCGACATGGCCTTCGGCGTCGCGCGCACGATCGCGCTGCTGTCGGAATCGCTCACGCTGGAGCCCGGCGACGTGATCGTGATGGGCACACCGGGCGGCGTCGGTTACGCCCGCACGCCGCCAGTGTGGATGAAGGCGGGAGACACGATCGAGGTCGAGATCGAAGGCATCGGTGTGCTCAGCAACCCGGTGACGAACTGATGCGCGACCTTCGCCTCGACAACATCACCGACCTCGCCGCTGCCAGCCTCGCCGGCCTGAAGGATGCGCGCCAGCGCGAACTGCTGCAGCAACTGGTGTTGCACCTGCATGCCTATGCCAAGAGCGTGAAGCTGACGCACGCCGAGTGGCGGGCAGCGTTGGCCTTCCTGCACCGCACCGGCGACATCAGCAGCGACACGCGCAGCGAGTTCTCGCTGCTGTCCGACGTGCTGGGCGTGTCGAGCCTGGTGGACCTGATGGCCAGCACCCGCGATGCCACGCCCGGCAGCGTGCTCGGCCCATTCCACACGGTGGGCTCGCCCTGGCTCGGCAACCCCGCCAACCTGATCGGCAACAACGCCGGCCAGCGCGTGCTGCTGCGCGGCCGTGTGCTCGGCGCGCAAGGACAGCCCTTGCCCGAGGCCACGCTCGACTTCTGGCAGAACGCCGACAACGGCCTGTACTGGCAGCTCGACCCCGAACAGCCGCGCGACAACCTGCGCTGCCAGATCAAGGTCGATGCGCAAGGGGCGTGGGAAGTGGCCACCATCCGCGCCCGGCCCTACCAGATTCCCACCGACGGCCCGGTGTGGCATGACGTGGTTGAACCGGCCGGCCGCAGCGCCTGGCGCGCCGCGCACGTCCACATGATCGTCAGCGCACCGGGCCACCGCACGCTGGTCACCGAGCTGTTCGACGCCGAAGACCCCTACCTCGACAGCGACGCCGTGTTCGGCGTGCGCGAGGCTTTGATCGGCCGCTACCGCAGCGAGACCGATGCCAGCGCAGCAGCCCGCCTGGGGGTTGCCGGCGACCAGTGCCTGGTGATGCGCACTGACCTCGTGCTCAGCCCGCTGGCCTGAGCCAGCTCATTTCAAAAGACCGACAGGAGACAAGGATGTTCAAACTCACCGGAACGGTGGCCGCGCTGGCCGCCCTGCTCGCAGCCACGCCGGCCGCAGCACAAGACTGGCCCAAGGCCAAACCCATCACCTTCACCGTCGCCTTCGCCGCGGGCAGCTCCACCGACACGGTGGCGCGAACGCTGGGGCAGAAGGTGTCGGAGTCGCTGGGGCAGTCGGTGGTCATCGACAACAAGCCCGGCGCCGGCGGCAACATCGGCGCACAACTCATCAAGCGCGCCGCGCCCGACGGCTACAACATCCTGGTCGTCAGCGTGGCCTACGCCGTCAACCCGAGCCTGTACCCGAATGCCGGCTACGACCCGCTGCTGGACTTTGCGCCGGTCGCGCTCGGGCCGAGCACGCCCAACATCATCACCGTTCATCCGTCGGTACCGGTCAACAACATCAAGGAGTTGATCGCCCACGCGAAGAAGGAAAAGCTGTCCTACGCCTCGTCGGGCATCGGCACCACGACGCACCTGTCGATGGAGCGCGTGAAGATGGCCAGCGGCATCGATATCACCCATGTGCCCTACCAGCCGGCGGCCGCGATCGGCGCGGTCGTCGCCGGGCACACCCAGGTGTCGAGCACCTCGATGCCGCCGGCGGTGCCGCAGGTCAAGGCGGGCAAGCTGCGCGCGCTGGCCGTCACCAGCGCACAGCGCTCGCCCGCGCTGCCCGACGTGCCGACGATGAACGAGTCGGGCTTCAGCGACTTCGACGACCTGACCTGGTTTGCCTTCTTGGCGCCGGCGGGCACGCCGCCAGCCATCGTGGCGCAGCTCAATGCCGAGCTCAACAAGGCGATGGAAGCACCCGACGTGGTGGCCAAGTTCGCCGAGCAGGGCCTCACCTCGCGCCGCAACACCGTGGCCCAGTTCACGAGCTATCTGAAGGCCGAGATTCCGAAGTGGGCCAAGGCCGTCAAGGATTCAGGCGCCAAGGTCGACTGACGCCGTGGCCATGTTGGCCAGCCCGGAACGTGCTTGGCCAGCGACCACCGACGCGGTGCGCATGTAGTGCGCCTCGAGCTTGCGCACGGCGTCATCGGCGCGGCCTTCGATCACCGCCTCGAAGATCGCCACGTGTTCACCATGCTCGTCGCGCCGGCTGAAAACCTTGCCGGCGGCCACTTGCCGAAAGCGATAGGACTCGTCGGCCAGGCTGGCGCAAAAGGCCAGCAGCCAGCGCGACGGGCAGCGCGACACCAGGACCCGGTGAAACTCGCGGTGCAGGGTCTCCCAGGCCGGGTTGGTGACATAACTTTCTGTCGACAGCGAGCGCGGCGTGCGCGACAAACGATGTACGAGCAGGACCAACTGGTCTTCCATCGCGGCGTCGCGCCGCTCGATGGACTCGCGCAGCGCAATGCTTTCCAGCTGAACTCGGTTGCGCGTGAGGATGGGCAATTCATCCCAGTGCAGCGGCGCCACGCTGAAGCCGCGAAGATCGGTGCGGTCCACCAGCCCCTCGGCCGACAAGCGGCTCAGCGCCTCGCGCAAGGGGCTGGCCCCCACGTTGTAGCGGCTGCACATGGCCTCCACCCGCAACTTGCTGCCCGGCTCAAGCTCGCCATGCGCGATGTCGGCGCGCAATTGCTCGTAAACCGCGCTGGCGCGCGTTGTCGAGGCGACACCGCGCGATGAGACCTCGGAGAGCGCCGCTTTTCTTGCCATGCGCAGAATCGTACCCGTTAATCGATTAACGGAACCGACCCCTGTGGCAGCGACACCGACAAAGATGACACAACGGAGTTGCCCCGCATGAGTACGCCCGACTTGACCCTCGCCGCCCGCCATCTCTTCAACGACGCGCGCACTGCCAGCCGCTGGCTGCCCGAGCCGGTTTCGCAGGCCCTGCTGCGTGAGCTGTACGAGTTGGTGAAGTTCGGTCCCACGTCGATGAACTGTCAGCCCATGCGCCTGCAGTTCGTGGTGTCGGCCAGCGCCAAGGAGCGCCTGGTGGCGTGCCTCAACCCCGGCAACGTGGCGAAGACGCAGAGCGCGCCCATGGTCGCCATCGTGGGCCAGGACCTCGCCTTTGCCCAGCACCTGCCGGTGCTGTTTGCGCACAAGACCGACGCCCAAAGCTACTACGAAGGCAAGCCCGACCTGGTGGCCTCAACGGCGCTGCGCAACAGCAGCCTGCAGGGCGGCTACCTGATCGTCGGCGCGCGCCTGCTCGGTCTGGACTGCGGGCCGATGTCGGGCTTTGACGCCGCCAAAGTGGACCGGGAGTTCTGGGCCGGCACCTCCGTGCGCACCAACTTTCTGTGCAACCTGGGCTATGCCGACCACAGCCAGAACAGGCCACGCCCACCGCGCCTGACGTTCGACGAGGCTTGCCACTTCGTCTGAGTCGGTTGGTACAGCTCACTGTTTCGCTTGCGTCGGCGGGCATCCCTGGCCGGCACCTCGACACACGTCACGGCGCTGCGCCCAGATTTGAGCGAACGCTGCCGAAGGCGGGGGGCGGATCCGATATGTCGGGCCAAACGGCCAGGCACGACCCCAAGCAGCTACTCGCTCCCATGCAATTGAACCCAACTCGGTGTCAGGCGCGCTTCCAGCGCTCAAGGCGGCGGCCGGCGCGCGCAAACAGCAGGTCGGTGACGACGGCCAGCAAACCCACCACCAGCGCGCCCTGAATGACGTAGGCGGTGTTGAAGCCCGACAGGCCGACGATGATCGGCGAGCCCAGGGTCTTGGCGCCCACCGTCGAAGCGATGGTGGCGGTGCCGATGTTGATGATCACCGAGGTGCGCACGCCCGCCAGCAGCACCGGCAAGGCCAGCGGCAAGGCCAGCGGCAACTCAACGCGCCACAGGCGCTGCACAGGGGTCATGCCCGCGCCGTCGGCCGCTTCGAGCGCGGCGTGGGGCACTGACTCGAGACCGGCAATGCAAGCGCGCACGATCGGCAGCAAGCCGTACAGCGCCAGCGCAATCAGCGCGGGCACCGCGCCAAAACCAATCACGGGCACGGCGATCGCCAGCACCGCCACCGGCGGCACGGTCTGGCCGATGGCGACCAAAGTCTCCACCAGGGGGCGAAACTCGCGCCCAGCGGCGCGCGTGACGAACACGCCGGCGGCAATGCCGATCGCAGCGGCCACTGCACTCGAGAAGGCCACGATGGCGGCATGCGAGGCGAGCAGCGCGACAAAGCTGTCCTGCTCGTACAGCGGGCGGTCGAGTGCCGGAAACCAGGCCGCAAAAAGGGGCTTGGCAAATGGCAGGCCCAGCACCAACACCATCAGCACTGCCAGCGCCCACGGCAATGGGTCGCGCAGCAGCGTGCGCAGCGACGGCGTCATTCGGGCCGGGCCACCAGGTCGGCGAAGTGCAGCGCACCCACCGCGCGGCCCTGGGCATCGACCACCGGCAGCAGCTCGACATGTCTTTCGATGAAGAGCGACAGGGCCTCGCGCAAGCTCATCGTCGCGGCGATGGCGGTGCCCTCGGCCGACGCGCCGGCGCGCAAGCGGTCGGCCGCGGTCTGCAGGCCGAGCAGCTTCAAGCCCAGGTCGTTGCGGCCCATGAAATCGCTGACGAAGTCGTTGGCCGGCTGCACCAGCAATTGGGCCGGTGTGCCGGCCTGGACGATGCGACCCCGGTCGAGCAGGACGATGCGCGTGGCCAGGCGCAAGGCCTCGTCGATGTCGTGCGTGACCAGCACGATGGTCTTGCCCGACGCGCGGTGGATGCGCGCCAATTCGCCCTGCAGTGTCTGCCGCGTGATTGGGTCGAGCGCGCCGAAGGGCTCGTCCATCAGCAGCGCTTCGGGGTCGGCCGCAAGCGCGCGCGCGACGCCCACGCGCTGCTGCTGCCCGCCCGACAACTGGTGCGGGTAGCGGTTGCGGTAGGCCGTTGGCTCAAGACCGAGCAGGGCCAGCAGTTCATCCACCCGCGCCGCGATACGCGCCACGGGCCAGCCGAGCAGTTCGGGCACGGTGGCGATGTTGCGCGCCACGCTCCAATGCGGGAACAGGCCCGTTGACTGGATCGCGTAGCCCATGCGCCGGCGGATGTCTTCGGGGCGGAAGGAGCGGATCTCTTCGCCCTTGAAAAGGACCTTGCCGCGGTCATGCTCGACCAGGCGGTTGATCATCTTGAGCAGGGTCGACTTGCCCGAACCCGAGGGTCCGATCATGACCACGAACTCGCCACGCGCGATCGTCAGCGACACGTCGTCGACCGCCTGCGTGCTGCCGTAGGCCTTGCCAACGGCTTGCAGCTCGATCATGGCTGCGGGCCTCGGAGCGCGGCCGTCAGCAGCTCGAAGCCGGCGTCGGCCACGATGGCCAAGGCCACCACGGGCAAGACGCCGAGCATCACCAGGTCGAGCGCGCTGCTGGCCAGGCCCTGGAACACCAATGCGCCGTAGCCGCCCGCGCCAATCAGCGCCGCCACCACGGCCAGGCCGATGACTTGCACGGTGGTCACGCGCAGGCCCGACAACAGCACCGGCATTGCCAGCGGCACCGCCACGCGCCAGAACACTTGCCGAGTCGTCATGCCCATGCCGGTGGCCGCCGCCACTGCTGCAGCAGGCACCTGGCGCAGGCCTGCGGCGGTGCCGTGCACGATGGGCAGCAGCGCGTAGAGGGTGAGTGCAATCACCGCCGGCAGCAGGCCGATGCCGCGGATGCCCCAGCCCGGCAGCGTCACCGCCAGGCTGCTCAGGGGCGCGATCAGCAGCGCGAAGAGCGCGATTGACGGCAGCGTCTGGATCACGTTGAGCAGCGCAAACAAGGGTGTCGCGAGGCGCTCGCTGCGCGCCGCGGCCACCCCCAGCGGCACGCCGATGAGCAGGGCCGGCAGCAGCGTGGCAGCCACGATCTGCAAGTGGCGCAGACCGGCGGCGCGGAACACATCGTCGCGGTTGGCGTACTCCTTGAGCAGCGAGAGTGAGTCCAGCGCGCCCGCGCCGAGCAGCACGCCCAGTGGCAGCAGCACCGCCGCGTGCGCCAGCGTGCGCTGCGCGAGGGACAGGCCCAGGCGCTGCAGGGCATCGGCAGCCATCAACCAGACCAGCAGCGCCAGGGCCCAGAAACCGCCACCGAGCGACACGCGTGTGAGGGTCGATGACGCGCCCGACAGGCGCGCCGCCTCGGCGCCGGCCAGCCATACCAGCCCAGCGAGCAGCAGGGCCGCGGCGAACACCACCGCGGCATGGATGGCGCGCGACGGCGGCACCAACACCGCCAGGACCAGGCCCGCGAATGGCAGCCCCAGCACGGCGTGTGCAGGGCCCAGCAAGCCGCCCAAGCCCAGGCCTGTGCCCGACACCAGTCGGTTCGGTGCAACGCTGAGGAAGGCCAGGCCCAGCGCAGTAGCCACGCTGCCGAGCAGCAGCACCGCCAGCACCCGGTTGTGAACCCAGACGGCGCCGCGCCCGCCCAGCACCAGCGCCGGTGCAGGCGCTGGCGCCCAGCTCACTTGACGAGGCCCTTGACCTTCAAGTAGTCCGCCGCGACCTTCTTCGCGTCCTGGCCCTCGAGCGCAATCTTTGCGTTCAGGCCTTGCAGGGTGGCCGTGTCCAGCGTCTTGAACAGCGGCGCCAGCAGGGTGGCAATCTTTGGCTGCTTGGCCAAGACCTCGGCACGCACCACGGCGGCCGGCGCATACACGGGCTGAACGCCCTTGCTGTCCTCAAGAATCACCAGGCCGAGGGCGGCCACGGGGCCGTCAGTGCCGTAGGCCATGGCGGCATTGACACCCGAGGTCTGCTCGGCCGCGGCCTTGATGGTGGCCGCGGTGTCGCCGCCGGCCAGCACCAGCAACTGGGCCTGCGTCAGCTTGAAGCCGTAGGCCGTCTGAAACGCCGGCAGCGCGTCAGGCCGCTCGATGAACTCGGCCGAGGCGGCAAGCTTGATCTTGCCGCCGGCTGTGACCCAGCGGCCAAAGTCATCGAGCGACTTCAACTTCTGCGCACCGGCGACGTCCTTGCGAATCGCGATGGCCCAGGTGTTGTTGGCCGGCGAGGGCGCCAGCCAGACCAGCTTGTGCTTCTCGGCATCCAGCGCCTTGATGCGCTCGTAGCCGCTGGCCAGGCCCTTCCAGGCCGGGTTCTTTTCATCCGCATGAAAGAAGGCGCCGTTGCCGGTGTACTCGGGGTAGAGGTCGATCTCGCCGGCCACCAGCGCGCCGCGCACGATCTTGGTGTTGCCGAGCTGCAGCTTGTTCTCTGTCTTCACGCCGCCGGCCTCGAGAACCTGCACGATCAGGTTGCCGAGCAGCGAGCCTTCGGTGTCGATCTTGGAGCCGACGCGCACGGCCTGGGCTTGCACGGCGCCGGCCATGAACAGGGCGAGGACGGCGCCCGCAAGACGGGCACGACGGGTCGGGGCTGAACTCATAGCAAACTCCTGGAGATGAGCCATTGGCGGCTGTGCTGGCAATGGTAGTCGCTGCCTGCCGCCACTCCCTGCACATTGCCCCGCCATGAACACCTTGTCACTGCCTGACGGCACCCCCCTCCCCGGCCTCGGCCTGGGCACCTGGCGCATGGGCGAGTCGCGCAGCGCCCGCGCGGCCGAGGTGGCTGCCGTGCGCAGCGCCATCGAACTCGGCTACCGCCTGATCGACACGGCCGAGATGTACGGCGAGGGCGGCGCCGAAGAGGTGGTCGGCCTGGCCATCGCCGAGGCGCTGCGCGCCGGTGAGGTCGAGCGCAGCGAATTGTTCATCGTCAGCAAGGTCTATCCGCACAACGCCAGCCGTCAGGGCACCATCGCCGCGTGCGAACGCAGTTGCAAACGCTTGGGTCTGGACCGCATCGATCTGTACCTGCTGCACTGGCGCGGCGAGCACGCCCTGGCCGACACGGCCGACGCCATGCACGCGCTGCAGCAGGCCGGCCGCATCGGCCACTGGGGCGTGAGCAACTTCGATGTCGACGACATGGACGAGCTGCTAGCCGTGGCACCCGACTGCGCCGCCAACCAGGTGTACTTGTCGCTCAGCGAGCGCGGCCCCGAGCACAGCCTGCTGCCCTGGCTGCGCCGCCACGCCATGCCACTGATGGCCTACAGCCCGATCGACCAGGGCACGCTAGCGCGGCACAAGGGCCTGGCCGCCATCGGCGCTCCGCTCGGACTCACGGCCGCGCAGCTTGCGCTGGCCTGGGCACTGGCCCAGCCGAGCGTGGTCGCCATTCCCAAAGCCGTGAAGCCCCAGCACCTGCGCGACAACCTTGCTGCGGCCGAGGCCACGCTGAGCGCCGAGGTGCTGCGCGCCATCGACGCCTTGTTTGCCCCGCCGCAGCGCAAGACCGCGTTGGCGATGATCTGAGGCGGCAGCGCGGGCGCAACCGCAGGTGAAGCCCGCCTAGGGGTTCTCGGCGCGGTACTTCGCCCGCTTGGCGCTGTGGGCCGCGACCCGTTCCTTGGCGCCCGCGATCCCGCGCTTCAAATCGCGCTCGGCGCGCTGCAGGCGGTCGCGAAGGATGTGCAGCCGTGCGCGATGGCGGCTGGCGTTGGTGGCATTGGACATGGTGCGTCTTTCGGTGGTGTTGGTGGGGGAGTATGCGTGTTGTGCCTGCACCGGCTCCGTGGCCCGGTTTGTGGGGATCACTCTCTAGCGAAACAGCCCGTATTGGGTATCGCCCTCTAGGCGTTGGGGGCAACACTCGGGCCACCCGATGATCTTCATCACAACGCAGGAAAACTTGCCCCCATGACCACCCAACACCTCAGCCACATCACGCTCGCAACGCTTGAGAACTATCGCAACGCCGCCAAGCAGGGCGTGCTGGCCTACCGTTCGGGCAGCCGTCGTCTGATCGGCGCCGTCAATGGCGCGCTGGAGCAGCGTGTCTATCCGCGCACCGCCAAGTTGGCACCCCGCGCCACCGAGTTCATGAACGACCTGCGCAGCGACGTGACCCAGGTCGTCATCCAGGGCGTGGACCAGAGCGCCGCACGCGCCGCGTCCGCCATCGAGTTCGGCGCCACCACCGCCGGCACCCAGGTCCACAAGCTGGCCCGCTTCGCGGCGAAGGTCGACAGCCCGGTCGTGGCCAATGGCCTGCAGACCGCGGCCCGCCTGACCCTGCCGAGTGCAAAGGTAGCGTTGGCGATCTCGGGCAAGCTGGCCGCCGGTGCCGTTGCACTGGCCGACGCCGCCGGCGCACGCCCGGTGCGCAGTGCAGCTCGCAAGGCCGCCGCCGCTCCGCGCCGCGTGGTCAAGCGCGCCGCGCAGGCAACCAAGGCGCCGCTGGCCCAGGCCCGCCGCACCGGCGTCGCTGCCAAGAAGGCCGTCAAGCGCGCTGCGCGCGCTTGATCGTGCGCCGCCGCGCTGCGCGTGGCGGAACGCGGGAGCGTTGCGTTACGGCGCTCGGGCCGCGGGGGGTGGCGAGGCGACTCGCAATGTCACCCGCGTGTTCTTGAGTTCGTCCAGGTAGGCGGCCCGGCAGGATTGACCGTGCGCGGTGCCGCGCAATAGCTTGTCGGCCTCGATGTCGGCGATGCGGCGGCGCAGCTCACGCGCCGTTTGCGCTGCGCCCCAGGCGGCCTGTGAGGCACAGACCTTGGGGATGTCGGCGGCCGAGGCCAGCGCCAGGACGAAGCGCGCGCAGCGGCCGGTGGCCGCACGCAGCGCCTCCTCATGCGCCTGCACGGCCCGCATGTTGGCGCCGTGGGCCAGCCGAATGGTCAAACTCACGGCCTGCAGATCGCACGCCGCCGTCTGTCGATTCAAGCCCGCCAACGAGGCCGCGCCTGCCGGCTCGCTCAGGTGCGCGTTGACCGAGTCGGCGCCGCTGCGTGTCAGGCGTTGTTCGAGCTCGGCGACGTACGCGTCCGTAGCCATCGCGAGCCCGGGCAGGGTGGCCGCAGCCCAACACAGGGTCCATCTGCCGACAGCGGCGTTCAAGCGTCGAGCGCCGCCAGGTTCAACGTGTAGGAGCGGCCCAGCCACAGCGCGCGGTCGCGGTGGTCCGCCATAGCGTCGCCGGTGTTCGGGTGCACGAACACATCCAGCGCGCCGCGGTTGAGCGTGAGCCAACCCACCACCGCGGCGAACTGCGCCGGCGCGAAGGCCAGCTGGTAGCTGCCGATCGGATGCGGGCCTACCGGCTGCTCGTGAAAGTAGCCCATCGCCATGCGCCCGGCCAGCGCTGCGACGATGACGTCGCGCAGCACCCAGGCCGCGTCGCGGGTGGAAGCATCGAAATAGACGTGGGCGTGCCAACTCTCGATGGCGGTGGCCGGGTCCAACGCAGTCATGGCGGCGGGACCCGGCTCGCGATCCGCCATCAGTAGAA